>JAQGKM010000385.1 GCA_028290125.1 Hyphomicrobiales bacterium
ACGACGAGCATGCGCAGCACGGGATCGGTGCGCAGCTTGTCCCAGGCGCCCGACAGCGTCATCAGGCCGTTGATCATCCCGCCCCAGGACGGCATCCACAGCATGATCGAGAAGGTCATGCCGAGTGTCTGCGCCCAGTCCGGCAGCGCCGTGTAGTGCAGATGATGGGGGCCCGCCCATATGTACATGAAGATGAGCGCCCAGAAGTGGATGATCGAGAGCCTGTAGGAATAGACAGGACGCTCGGCCCGCTTCGGGATGAAGTAGTACATGATCGCCAGGAAGCCCGCGGTGAGGAAGAAGCCGACCGCGTTATGGCCGTACCACCACTGCACCATCGCATCCTGCACGCCAGACCAGACGATGTAGGACTTCGACGAGAAGATCGACACCGGGATCGACGGATTGTTGCCGAGATGCAGGACCGCGATCGTCAGGATGAAGGCGAGATAGAACCAGTTCGCCACATAGATGTGCGGCTCCTTGCGCTTGATCACCGTGCCGAGGAAGACGAGGAAATACGTCACCCACACGACCGTCAGCAGGATGTCGGCGTACCATTCGGGTTCGGCATATTCCTTCGACTGCGTGATGCCGAGCAGGTAGCCCGTGCCGGCGATGACGATGAAGAAATTGTAGCCCAGCACCACGAACCACGGCGCGAGATCGCCGGCGAGTCGCGCGCGGCACGTGCGCTGCACGACATAGAAGGACGTCGCGATCAGCACGTTGCCACCGAAGGCGAAGATCACCGCCGATGTGTGCAGGGGTCGCAAGCGGCCGAACGCCGTCCAGGGCAGATCGAAGTTCAGCGCCGGAAAGGCGAGCTGCGAGGCGATGATGAGGCCGACCGTGAAACCGGCGATGCCCCAGAACACGGCCGCGATCGTCGCGAACTTCACCGGCTCCATGTTGTAATTGGGCTTGCCGTTGATCTCCTGCGGCGGCAGCGCCGCGGGACGCGCGTGGTAGCGGTTGATCACCGCGAACACGGTCGCGACGCTCGCGATCGAGAAAAGCCCCGCGTGGAAGGCGTATTCCGGCGTCCAGGCCTTCGCCGTGATGAGTGTCCAGAGCGCCGCCATCGCGACGCCGCTTATGACGAGGCCGAGCTCTCCGAGCGTCATGCTCTTGGCTCCGGGCGCGAGCCCTGCCGTTGCTGTCTGTGTCATATGAAATGCCCCGGTGGATGTGACGCAACCCGGGAGGAATCAGGCCGCGCGCGGTATCACGGGCGGACACTGGCCCGTCAGCGCAGGCAGGGCATTGATTCAGGTCAACCGGCTGCGCTCGAGGCGTCGTTTGCCAGCAGACAAAGGTCTCATGTGCTCAGGGCATAAAAAAAGCGCCGCTCGAAAGCGGCGCCCTGTAGCTTCAGGATGCGTTGGCGGTCAGCCGACAAAGCAGCGGCGCACCACGCGGCCCCAGCGATTGACGGTCGTGCGGCAGCGGCGCATGGGGCGGCGATACATCGGACGCACCCAACGACGGCGATAGGGGCGCCGGCCATTGTAGTAGTACTGAGCCTCGGTGGCCGCCGGCGCCGGCAGATCGGCGTCGACCGCAGCGGCCTTGAGCGGGTTGGAGCCCTTGGCGTCCATGGCCTGCAGTTCGTCGAGCAAAGGCAGCGCTTCGGCTCGCGAGGTCAGAACGCCCGCAGCGGCGGCAGCGCCGGCGACGCCGAGCAGTGATCTCAGGAAAATGCGACGGTCCATTGGGTCTCGCTCCTTATGTCTTGTCCACGCATGCCTCGATGTGCATGCGCGTCGCGCTCTGTAAAATTGGCAAGGCAGGCGGTAGGTTCCCGCATTCGCCGTTTTGCTTCGATCTTGGCTAAAAGACTGGTAATCCTCCCCCTATGCTGACGCTCAACGACACCTACTCGACCACCCCCGACATGGCCGCCGTCATGGCCGACGGCGCCCTGCTCCGCCACATGGCGACCTTCGAGGGCGCGCTCGCCGCCGCCCAGGCGGACGCGGGTCTCATCCCCCGTGAGGTCGCCGGGACCATCGAAACGGTCGCCGCCGGCCTCGCGTTCGACGAGCAGGCGCTGTTCGCCGAGGCGCTCAAGGGCGGCACGCTCGCCATTCCGTTTGTAAAGCTGTTGACCGGCGCAGTGCGGGCGCAGCGACCCGATGCAGCGGCCAGCGTCCATTTCGGGGCGACGAGCCAGGACGTCATCGACAGCGCGCTCGTCCTGCAGCTCGGTGAGGCGCTCGTGCTGATCGACGCCGAGATGACGCGGCTGGCGGACGCCGCCGCCGTCCTCGCCCGCGCGCATGCGACCACCGCCATGCTGGGCCGCACGCTGCTGCAGCCCGCGACGCCCATCACCTTCGGCCTCAAGGCCGCACAATGGATGCTGGCGATCGCCGAGAGCCGCGCGCGGCTGCGCGCCCATGCGGAATTCGCGCTCGTCGCCCAGCTAGGCGGCGCCGCCGGAACGCTGGGCTCGCTCGGCGCGCATGGCGCCGACACGGCGCGCCATCTGGCGACACGGCTCGCCGCGCTGAACGCCTACCCGCCCGCCCG
>JAQGKM010000303.1 GCA_028290125.1 Hyphomicrobiales bacterium
CGAGCGGGAAGCCGTAGGTGTCGTAGAGTTTGAAGGCGACGTCGCCCGGCAGCTTGCCGCCGGCGCCGAGGTCGCGCGTTTCTTCATCCAGAATGGCGAGGCCGCGCACGAGCGTGGTGCGGAAGCGCGTCTCTGACGTGCGCAGCGTCTCGCTGATCATGGATTCGGCGCGGATCAGTTCCGGGTAGGCGGCGCCCATCTCGCGCACGAGCGCGGGGACGAGCTTGTACATGACGGGCTCGCGCGCGCCGAGAATCTGCGCATGGCGCATGGCGCGGCGCATGATCCGGCGCAGCACGTAGCCGCGGCCCTCGTTCGACGGGTTCACGCCATCGGCGACGAGGAAGGAGGCGGCGCGCAAATGGTCGGCGATGACGCGGTGGCTGACGGTCGCGGCGCCGGTTGCGGCGACGCCGATCGTCTCGACCGAAGCGCGAATCAAAGCCTGGAACAGGTCGATCTCGTAATTCGACGTGACGCCCTGCATGATGCCTGCGATGCGCTCGAGGCCCATGCCGGTGTCGATCGAGGGTTTTGGCAGGTTGACGCGATCGCCCGGCGCGACCTGCTCGTATTGCATGAACACGAGGTTCCAGAATTCCAGGAACCGGTCGCCGTCCTCTTCGGGCGAGCCGGGCGGCCCGCCGGCGACGCTTTCGCCCTGGTCATAGAAGATTTCCGAGCACGGACCGCACGGGCCGGTGTCGCCCATCGCCCAGAAATTGTCGGACGTCGGGATGCGGATGATGCGGTCGTCGGAGAAGCCCGCGATCTTCTTCCAGAGGTCGGCCGCGTGGTCGTCGGTGTGGTAGACGGTGACGAGCAGGCGGTCCTTGTTGAGGCCGAATTCCTTGGTGATCAGCTTCCAGGCGAGCGCGATGGCTTCGTCCTTGAAGTAGTCCCCGAAGGAGAAATTGCCGAGCATCTCGAAGAAAGTGTGGTGGCGGGCCGTGTAGCCAACGTTCTCGAGGTCGTTGTGCTTGCCGCCGGCGCGGACGCATTTCTGGGCGCTGGTCGCGCGCGTGTAGGGCCGCTTCTCGACGCCGGTGAAGACGTTCTTGAACTGCACCATGCCCGCATTGGTGAACATGAGCGTCGGGTCGTTACGCGGAACGAGCGGAGAAGAGGGCACGACTTCGTGGCCGTTGGCCTTGAAGAAATCGAGATAGGCCGACCGGATTTCGTTGACGCCGCTCATGTTCGAAAACTCGTTTCCGTCTCGCTATGCCCGGCTGGCGGGGCGCGGGCCGCGCTCGCGTCGAGCATCGACCCTCGATCCATGATGGACGGCGACCCTTCGCGCACAGAGGCGAAAAACGTGCCACCCAGCCCTTTTGGGCCGCGCCCGTTCTAGCCGCACGGCCCGGTACTGTCGAGAGCTTGAGAAGGGGTTTGCCGGGATGCGGCGCAATTGCGGGGCGCACGTGACACATGCGCTGCGGGCGCGGAGAAACGCGGGCCCGGATCATGGAGAAGAGAAGCTGGACGAACCCGGCCCGGAGCAGGGGGGACTTCCGCAGCGGGCTTCGGGGCGGCAGGCGGCAACCAGCCCAACCCCTCGGGTCCGTCCAGTCTAGCGATTGCCCGGCTTTTTCGCCGGGATCAGGGCGTTAACGCGGCGACAGCAGGGCGCTCAGCCCTCGTCGGCCTCGGTCTCGCTCGGCTCGTCGCCGCCATTCTCGAGGATCTTGTCTGCGATCAGCCCGGAATTGGCGCGGATCTGCGCTTCGATCTTGTCGGCGAGATCCGGATTGGCCTTGAGGAAGGTCTTGGCGTTTTCACGGCCCTGACCGAGGCGCTGGCTGTCGTAGGAGAACCAGGCGCCCGACTTCTCGACCACGCCGGCCTTGACGCCGAGGTCGATCAATTCGCCGACCTTGGAAATGCCGGCGCCGTACATGATGTCGAACTCGACCTGCTTGAACGGCGGCGCCACCTTGTTCTTGACGACCTTCACGCGGGTCTGGTTGCCGGTGACTTCCTCGCGGTCCTTGATCGCGCCGATGCGGCGGATGTCGAGGCGCACGGAAGCGTAGAACTTCAGCGCATTGCCGCCGGTCGTCGTCTCGGGCGAGCCGTACATGACGCCGATCTTCATGCGGATCTGGTTGATGAAGATGACCATCGTGTTCGAGCGCGAGATCGACGCGGTCAGCTTGCGCAGCGCCTGGCTCATCAGGCGGGCCTGCAGGCCGGGCTGGACGTCGCCCATCTCGCCTTCGATTTCAGCGCGCGGCGTAAGCGCTGCGACCGAATCGATGATCAGCACGTCGACGGCGCCGGAGCGCACCAGCGTGTCGGTGATTTCAAGCGCCTGTTCGCCGGTGTCGGGCTGCGAGATCAGCAGGTCCTCGAGATTGACGCCGAGCTTGCGGGCGTAGACGGGGTCGAGCGCATGTTCCGCGTCGACGAAGGCGCAGACGCCGCCCTTCTTCTGGGCCTCGGCGATGACGTGCAGGGTCAGCGTGGTCTTGCCGGATGATTCCGGGCCGTAGATCTCGATCACGCGGCCACGCGGAAGACCGCCGACGCCCAGAGCGATGTCGAGGCCGAGCGAGCCGGTCGGCACCGTCTCGATTTCCACCGCTTTCTGGTTCTTGCCGAGCCGCATGATCGAGCCTTTGCCAAAGGCGCGCTCGATCTGCGACAGGGCGGCGTCAAGCGCCTTGGTCTTGTCCACGGACGTTCCTTCCACGAGGCGGAGATTCGATTGGCTCATTGGGCTCAAATCCTTCTGACACGAGGCGCCCGTGGTGGGCAACAGATCGGCTGAAATTCACTGTGCGAGAAATGTACCTGCTTTGTTCCAGTCCGCAAGTTCTTTTTTTGTTCTCATCCAAAATAGCCGGGACAGCGCCTCGTTCAGTCGTCCTCCTCCTGCTTCTCGCGTAGATCCGCCAGTCGCGCGCCAATCGCCGCCGCGAGGCGGCCGGCCAGCGATTCGCCGCGTTCCGCGAAGGTCTCGGCCTTCAGGGTGGCGTTGAGAATCGCTTCGCGGCGCTCGTAGTCGGCGACGTCGGCAGGTTCGATCTCGGGCACGTTCGCGTCGCTCCAGCCGATGGAGGCGAACCAGGCGATGTCCGCCGGCGAGGCGCCGGCGAGCTGGAGTTGGTCGGCAAGCTCGGATCCGGGCATGGGTTGCTCCCTGGGTTTGTTCCTCAAAACCGGCGGCGTCGGAGCGAAGTTCCCTCGCGCAGGGATCGATCCCGGGGCGCCAGCGTTGCTGTTACGTGCAACGGAGCAAGACGCCATGGTCCTCGTCCTCATCATCCTTATCGTGCTCATCATGCTGGGCGGCGGCGGTTTCTACGGTCGCCGGGCGGGGTGGGGGCCGCGCGGCTATGGCCTCGGCCTCGTGCTCACCGTCCTCATCATCATCGCGCTGGTCTGGGCGTTGAACGAGGTGCTGATGCCGCCGCTGCCGATGCCGGCCGGAACGCCCTCGATCATCCGCTAGTCGGCTGAAACAATCACTAAGGCGATTGCCTTAGTGATTTCGCCGTGTTAGTTAGGCAAATGCCTAACCAACAGCCCGGCCTCGATCTTGTCTTCCGCGCCCTTGGCGATCCGACGCGGCTCGCCATCGTCGGGCGTCTGGCGCGTGGGCCGGCCCCGGTGAGCGAACTCGCCGCGCCGCTGCGCATGTCGCTGCCGTCCGCCATGCAGCACATCGCCATTCTGGAACAGGCCGGGCTCGTCACCTCGCGCAAGGTCGGGCGCGTGCGCACCTGTTCGATCGATCTTGCGGCGATGAGCGAGGCGGAGCGCTGGATCGGCGAACGGCGGCGCGAATGGGAGGGCCGGCTCGATCGGCTCGGCGAATATCTGAAAACAATCGATGGAGGAGAACGCGATGGCGCCGACGACTGATTCCAACACGCCCGAGCCGACAAAGGTCTCGCGCCTCTTTCATGCGCCGCGCGCGGTTGTGTTCCGCGCCTGGACGTCCGCCGGGTCGGTCAGCCAGTGGTTCGGGCCGAAGGGCTTCACGGTGCCGGAGGCGCGCGTCGAGCCGCATGTCGGCGGCGCGTTCGAAGTCTGTATGCGCGCGCCCGACGGGCAGGATCACTGGACGCGCGGCAGCTTTCTGGAATTTTCGGTCGACACGCGTCTGGTGATCGACATGCATGTGCCGGGGCCGAACGGCAAGCCGCTGTTCTCCGCGCTGACGCGCGTCGATTTCAGCGACGCGCCGGGCGGCGCCAAGGTCGATGTCGAGCAGTCCTACGTGTTCGAGGATCCGGCGATCGCCGCCGAGATGGTGAAGGGCGCCCCGGAAGGCTGGCGCATGACGCTCGACAAGCTCGACGCCTACGTGCGCCAGCAGGGCGCGGCGGGCCGCAGCGTCGTGCACGCGACCTTCCGCCTCGAGCGCACCTACGACGCCGCGCCCGCACGCGTCTGGGCCGCGCTCACCGATCCTGTCGCAAAGGCGAAATGGTTCGGCGGTCCGGCGGAAAACTGGACGTCGCTCGAACGCCAGATGGACGTGCGCCCCGGCGGAACCGAGCGTGCGAAAGGCGCCTGGACGAGCGGCGTCGTGTCCTGCTTCGATGCGATCTATCACGACGTGATCGAAAACGAGCGGCTGGTCTACGCCTACGAAATGCACATCGACGACCGCAAGATCTCGGTCTCGCTCGCCACCATGGAGCTGAAACCGGCGGACGCCGGCACGCGGTTGGTCGTCACGGAGCAGGGCGCGTTTCTGGATGGCTATGACGATGCCGGCTCGCGCGAGCACGGCACGGGGTTCTTGCTGGATATGTTGGGGGAGTCGTTGAAGGAGTGAGTCGTTTCCCCTCTCCCGTGAAACGGGAGAGGGTGGCTCGCGAAGCGAGACGGGTGA
>JAQGKM010000446.1 GCA_028290125.1 Hyphomicrobiales bacterium
CTGGCGCGACAAGGCCACGGGCGAGCGCAAGGAAAAGACCGAGTGGCATAACATCACGATCTTCAACGAGGCGCTCGGCAAGGTCGCCGAGCAATACGTGAAGAAGGGCACCAAGCTGTACATCGAAGGTCAGCTGGCCACCCGCGAGTACACCGATAAGGAAGGCAACCAGCGCAAGGCGACCGACATCGTGCTGAACCGCTTCCGCGGCGAGCTCACTCTGCTCGACAGTCGCAGCGGTGGTCGCGAAGGCGGCGAGGAGCGGAGTTTCGCGGGTGGCGGCGAACGCCAGTCCTTCGGCCGTCAGTCGCCGATGGAAACCCGCCCGGCGCCGGCCGGCGGCGGTGGTGCCCGCACCTCCGCGGCGATCGACGACGACATCCCGTTCTAGTCGCGTCCCGCCGGGTCGCGACCCACTTGGCCATCGCCCTGCAGTATGGTAGCATTTTGCCACCTTAGGGAGATGGACATGGCCGGGTTCTCATCAGTCAAGCTCTCCGCCGACTTCGTGGACGAGGCGCGCTCGGAAGCGCGCCAGCTCCATCGCTCCGTCGCGGGCCAGATCGAATATTGGGCGCGCTTGGGCCGCGCGGCGGAAGCCGTGATGCCGATCGCCAAGGTCCGCGAGGCGCTCTCCAGCGGCGTGGCGTTCGACGACCTGTCGGCGGAAGCCAAGGACACGCTGCTTTACGATCTCGCGACCAACGCCGGCGTGCCGACGCCGGAGTCCGAAGCGTTCTTCGCCGAGCGGCGTGAGAAGGGTCTTGGCGTGGGAATGGCCAACGGCAAGCTGGTGCGCGCCCTGCCGGGCGGCAAGATGGAAGAGATCACGCTGTCCCGGAAGGATTGACGCCTTCCGGTTAGACCCGGAGGTTCGTCTTGGCGCTAGAAATCGTGCGGCCTCCGCCAATTCTCTTCGTCCTCGCGGGGCCGAACGGCGCCGGCAAGACAACCTATTTCGACTATTACTTGCGGCCACGTATCGAGCCGATCGACTTCGTCAATCCGGACCGGCTGATCCTCGCCGAGTTGGGACGTGCGGCGCTCACTCGGTCGGAATCGGAACGCGGTCAGGCGCTGGCTGATGCCAGGCGCGATGCATTGATGCTCGCGCGCCAAAGTTTCGTGACGGAATCGACGTTCTCGCATCCTTCGAAACTGGATTTGCTGCGCCATGCGCGTGAGCGCGGTTACCGGATCTTCGTGTATCACATCGGCGTCGAGAGCGCAGACGTCTCGGTCGAGCGCGTGTCCGCTCGCGTGGCCGAAGGCGGACATCCTGTGCCGGAAGACAAGATCCGCGGGCGATTTTCACGCAACCGCAATTACATCCGCGAGGCAGTCCTATCGGGCGATGCCGGCGTGGTGCTGGACAACACGAGCATCGACAAGCCTTTCAAGCTGCTTTTCAGCTTTACCTCCGGCCAGCTCGCTCACGCCGATCCACACCCGCCGCAATGGGCCGCCGAACTCTATGGCGGCCCGTTCGCCTGAAGTGCCCGTCAAAGACCTGCTTTCCGCAAGAACGCGGCGACGCTCGGCTTCCAGCTTTCCATGTCGCGCGTGAACGCCAGGTGGCCGTCTTCGCCCGACGGGGGAAGCGCCACAAATTCGCCCCGGCCGCCCTGGGCGACGAATTGCGAGAACCATTGTTTCGGATAGGACGCGCCCCAGTACCGGTCGTTCGGGGCGTAGAGCCAAAGCGTCGGAACGTGGCTACGCGCGCCATAGGCGCCGTAGGTCGCGGCGATGCGTTCGGGTTGGCAGGGCGCACCGGTTCTGTGGTCGGGATCGCCGCCGGCGCCGCCCGCGAAGTTCACAGCCGCCTTCACGCCGCGCAGGGAGGCAGCCGAGGCGGCGATCGTCGTGAAGCCGCCCACCGACGCTCCCATCACGACGCCGCGCGATCCGTCGACATAGTCCTGCGCCTGCGCGTAGGTCACGGCCGCGGCGACCTGCGCCACGGCGGGCGCCAGCGCGGCTGCGTAGTCCTTTGCGTTGCAGGCGCCGGACGATTCCACATCGGGTCCGCCCGTCACGCCATATCCGACGCGCGTCGGGAGAAAGACGGCGTAACCGAGCTGAACGAAATAGCGCGTCTGGTCGCGAAACACCGCACGCCCGAATTTGGCGCGGCCCTCGGCCGTGGGGGAGCGGCCGTGGTTGAGGATCATGAATGGGCTCTTCTTGCGCGCATCGTCGCGCAGGACCGTCAACGTGATCTCGCGCGTGATCGTTTCGCCATCGGCGGACACCCGGACGGGGAGCTTGACGACCTTCTCGACGATCTCGGCAGAGGCTCTGGGGGCGATGGAAATCAGGGCAAGGCAAGCCATGGCGCGAAGCGCCGAGGATCTGAAAAAATGCATGTTCGAAACACCTGAAGCACCGGCAATGGCTTCAGCTTAGCAGATCGATTCGCACCGGCCAACGCGGTGCGGCGCGGCTGCGGGGGCGGCATTTCGCGAAAGCCTGCATGACCTGCTGCAAGTGACTGATTTCAAATGAACTCAGCGGGCCAGCTAGCGGCGGCTCCGCTGGCTTTTGCAGGGGGAATCGTTTACAAGACATGCACATTCGCGAAACATTCAGGAAGTGCCTCTTTTGGCCGACGAAAAAGACAATTCCGCCCCGCCGACCGGCTCGGACATCCGCCCCGTTTCCATCACCGACGAGATGAAGCGCAGCTACCTCGATTACGCGATGAGCGTGATCGTCAGCCGCGCTCTGCCGGACGTGCGCGACGGGTTGAAGCCGGTGCACCGGCGCATCCTGTATTCGATGTACGAGAACGGCCACACGCCGGACAAGTCCTACGTCAAGTCGGCGCGCATCGTCGGCGACGTGATGGGCAAGTACCACCCGCACGGCGACAGCGCGATCTACGACGCGCTCGTGCGCATGGCGCAGCCGTTCTCCATGCGCGTGCCGCTGGTCGACGGGCAGGGCAATTTCGGTTCGGTGGACGGCGATCCCGCGGCGGCCATGCGCTACACGGAATCGCGTCTCGCCAAGGCGGCGATGCCGCTCCTTCAGGACATCGAGCAGGACACGGTCGACTTCCGCGACAATTACGACGGCAAGGAGAGCGAACCCAGCGTTTTGCCGGCGCGCTATCCCAACCTGCTGATCAACGGCGCCGGCGGCATCGCGGTCGGCATGGCGACCAACATCCCGCCGCACAATCTCGGCGAGGTCATCGACGGCGTGCTGGCGATGATGGATCGCCCTGAAATTTCCGTCGAAGATCTGATGCAGATCATCCAGGGGCCGGACTATCCGACCGGCGGAAAGATCCTCGGCCGCAGCGGGATTCGGCAAGCCTATCTGACCGGGCGCGGCTCGGTCATCACGCGCGCCAAGACCGAGATCGAGCAGGTCCGCAAGGATCGCGATGCGATCATCGTCACGGAGATCCCCTACCAGGTCAACAAATCGACCCTGATCGAGCGTATCGCCGAACTGGTGCGCGACAAGAAGGTCGAGGGCATTTCGGACCTGCGCGACGAGTCCGATCGCGACGGCATGCGCATCGTCATCGAGATCAAGCGCGACGCCGTGCCGGACGTCGTGCTGAACCAGCTTTATCGCTTCACGGCGATGCAGCAGTCTTTCGGCTGCAACATGATTGCGCTGAACGGCGGCCGTCCGCAGATGCTCAATCTGCGCGACTTCCTGACCGCCTTCCTCGACTTCCGCGAGGAAGTCGTCACGCGGCGCACGAAATACCTGCTCAACAAGGCGCGCGATGGCGCGCATGTGCAGGTGGGTCTCGCGATCGCCGTCGCCAACATCGATGAAGTCATTCGCCTGATCCGCACGTCGCCCGACGCCGCGACGGCGCGTGAGTCCCTGATGGCGCGCGACTGGCCCGCCAACGACATGGCGCCGCTGATCGCGCTGATCGCCGATCCGCGTCACAAGCTGAATGACGACGGCACCTATCGCCTGTCGGAGACGCAGGCCCGCGCCATTCTCGACCTGCGTCTGCAGCGCCTCACGGCGCTCGGCCGCGATGAAATCGCCGAAGCCCTGAACAAGCTCGCGATCGAGATCGCCGATTATCTCGACATCCTGCGCTCGCGCGCCCGCGTCTTCACGATCATCCGCGACGAACTCGTTGCGGTGCGCGAGGCTTTCGCGACTCCGCGCCGCACCGAGATCGGCGAGAACGACGCCGATTTCGACGACGAGGACCTGATCCAGCGCGAAGACATGGTCATCACCGTCTCGCACGCTGGCTACATCAAGCGCGTCCCGCTCTCGACCTATCGCGCGCAGCGTCGCGGCGGCAAGGGCCGCTCGGGCATGCAGACCCGCGACGAGGATTTCGTGGCGCGCCTGTTCGTCGCCAGCACGCATCAGCCCGTGCTGTTCTTCTCGTCGAAGGGGCAGGTCTACAAGGAGAAGGTCTGGCGTCTGCCGCTGGCTGCGCCGCAGGCGCGCGGCAAGGCGCTGGTCAACATGCTGCCGCTCGAGCAGGGCGAACGCATCACCACCATCATGCCCTTGCCCGAGGACGAGGCGGCGTGGGCAAACCTCGACGTGATGTTCGCGACGACGCGCGGCACGGTCCGCCGCAACAAGTTGTCGGACTTCGCGCAGGTCAACCGCGCCGGCAAGATCGCCATGAAGCTCGACGACGGCGAAGGCATTGTCGACGTGCAGATCTGCTCGGACCAGAACGACGTGTTGCTGACCACCGCGCGCGGCCAGTGCATCCGCTTCCAGGTCGGCGACGTGCGCGTCTTCAAGGGCCGCGATTCCATGGGCGTGCGCGGCGTCAATCTGGCGGAGGGCGACACCGTCATCTCGCTGGCGATCCTGCGCCA
>JAQGKM010000459.1 GCA_028290125.1 Hyphomicrobiales bacterium
GTCTGGCAGGCCGATGTCCGTGATGAGCATCTGGACGCTCGGGTTGTCGTCGAGCAGCCGAAGTCCTTCGCGTCCTGAGGCGGCGGCGAGCACGGTGCATCCTGCGTCACGCAAGGTGTCGACGACGAGCCGGCGCACCTCCACTTCGTCCTCGACGACGAGCACCACGCCCGAGCCCTGCAAGTCGACGGCCGCCGCCACCGCCGTCGAGGCCTGCTCGTCGGCGACGCCGGGCGCCCGCGGCAGGTAGAGCCGCACGATCGTGCCATGGCCGACCTCGCTGGCGACCCCGACGCTGCCGCCCGACTGCCGCAGGAAGCCATAGACCATGCTGAGCCCGAGCCCGGTGCCCTGCCCTACGGGCTTGGTCGTGAAGAACGGCTCGAAAATTTTCTCGATCATGTCGGGCGCGATTCCGTGGCCGGTGTCGGCCACGCTGATGCACACGTAATCGCCAGGCGCGAGATCGTCGTGCCCGGAGCCGCGTTCGTCGTCGAGGACGACATTTTCGGTGCGCACGATGATCCGACCGTTGCCCGACATGGCGTCGCGCGCGTTGGAGGTCAGATTGAGGATCGCGTTCTCGAGCTGGTTGGCGTCGATGGAGATCGGCCAGACGTCGCTGGCGTAGATGGTCTCGACCACGATCTCGTTGCCGGCCGTCTGGCGGACGAGCTCGGTCATGCCGGCGATCAGCCGGTTGCAGTCGATGACGTCCGTGCGCAGCGGCTGCTGGCGGGAGAAGGCGAGCAGCCGGTGCGTGAGATTGGCGGCGCGGTCGATGGCGAACTGCATGGCGTCGATGTCGCGCAAGGCGGGTGGGAGCTTCTGCTCCGCGGCCTTGTGGATGCGCGCGAGCCGCCCCAGCATCACTTGCAGGAGATTGTTGAAATCGTGCGCGACGCCGCCGGTGAGCCGGCCGATGGCCTCCATCTTGTTGGCCTGCCGGAGGGCTTCCTCGGCGAAGGCGCGACGTTGCGCTTCCTCCTGCAATTCGTCGAACGTCTCCAGCTGGCGGCGCGCCTGGCGAATGGCCGCGAGCGAGATCACGAACAACGCCAGCGTCGCCGGCAGGCCGAAATACATGTGCCGCGCCATCGCCTGCAGCCACTGGCCATGCACCTGCGCGACGTCGAGACCGGCGACCACGTAAACGGGCCAGGGCGCCAGCGAGCGGTAGGCGATCAGCCGCTTGACGCCATCGACCGGGGACGAGTCGAGATAGAAGCCGCGCTCCGGCACCAGCGCGGCGGCGCGCAGGAGCGGCGCGTTGGACGGCATGCGGACGGCGTTCTCCCGCATGGGAACGCGGGCGAGCACGGCGCCGTCCGTGCGCACCAGCGACATCATCGAGAGGCTTTCGCCGAGCATGCTGGCATAAAAGGTTTCGAACGAACGGGGATCGCCGCTCATCAGCACAACGCCCCGGAAGCCGTCGTTGGCCGTGCGCCGCTTGTAGCTGACCTTGAAATACTGGCTCGGACGGAAATATCCCGGCATGCGATCGGTGACGAACGTGCCGCCCTGCCCTTCGCGCTGCGCGACGAAGAAATCCTGCTGCGAGAAATCGATGTCGCGCGGCGCGGGCGTGATCACGCTGGTCACCAGCGGACGCCCGTTCGCATCGATGACCCAGATATCCTCAACCTCGGGAAGCGCCGCGGAGAGGCGATCGAATTTCGCGCTCAGCTCCGAATCGTGCGCGGTGATGTCGCTGTCGGCGAACGGCAGCAGCGCCTCCTCGACCTGCGACGCCGCCAGGTCGATGATCGAGAACACGCGACGCGCCTGCTGAAGTGCGAGATCGGCCTGCGCATCCAGATTGGCGCGCGCGTCTCGGAAATGGGTGTTGTAGGAGAGGTAGCCGGCGACGATGAAGATGATCGCGGGGAGAATCAGGGCGAGCGCAGCAATCAGCTTGGGCAGATATGTCGTGGAGGGACGTGGGGTCCGCACCTCCGGCTTCATCTGTTCCAAGGTTGCCATCGCGTAACCTGCCGCCTGAGCTGAACCTAGCGTGCGCGCTACGCTAGAGCAACATCGCTAAAGCAGTGAATTGGTTGCGCCATTCCGCACTTTGCGCTGACGCGGACAAGCGGATTAAACTCGCCCAATCGAGCCGGGCTTGGCTTTGGCGAACGGAGACGACATTCATGATCGACCTGCATTACTGGCCTACCCCGAACGGCCACAAGATCACGATCTTTCTCGAGGAATGCGGCCTCGCCTACAAAATTCACCCGGTGAATATCGGCAAGGGCGAGCAGTTCAAACCCGACTTCCTGAAGATCGGCCCCAACAACCGCATGCCGGTCATCGTCGACCAGGCTCCGGCCGACGGCGGCGGCCCGCTCTCGGTTTTCGAGTCCGGCGCCATTCTCCTTTATCTTGCGGAAAAGACCGGACGCTTCCTGCCGACCGATATTCGCGGGCGGGTGCGCGCAACCGAGTGGCTGTTCTGGCAGATGGGCGGACTTGGGCCAATGGCCGGACAGAATCATCACTTCTCGCAATATGCGCCGGAAAAGATTCCCTACGCGGTCGATCGCTACGTGAAGGAGACCAACCGTCTTTATGGCGTGCTCGACCGGCAGCTGGCGAACCATGAATTCGTCGCCGGCGAATACTCGATCGCCGACATGGCCTGTTACCCGTGGGTGGTCCCGTACGAGAAACAGGGCCAGAACCTCGACGACTTTCCGCATCTGAAACGCTGGTTCAACTCCATGCAGTCGCGCCCCGCCGTCGCGCGCGCCTACGAGAAGGGCGAGGGCATCCGGCGCGAGGCGACGATGACGGACGAGGAAAAGAAGGTGCTGTTCGGACAGACCGCGCAGACCGGCGGCGCGCGCTGACAATGCTCGATGGCGCGCCCTGGCGGCGCGCCATCACTCTGGCGTCAGACCCGCGAAGGCGGAGACATCCTCGCCTGACATCGGCCGCGCGAACAGAAACCCCTGCACGCGATCGCAGCCGCAGCTGGTTACGAAGGCGAGCTGTTCCGGCGTTTCAACGCCTTCGGCGGTCACGCTAAGTCCAAGATTGCGCGCCTCGCGGATGAGCGTTGCGACGCCCGCCGCGCCCGAATCGGTCGCCGCCGTATCGACGACGCTCTTGGCGAGCTTCACCCGGTCGAGCCGCAACTCGCGCATCAGACACGCGGTCGCATAGCCGCTGCCGAGATCGTCGAGCGAGACCAGCACGCCTTGCGAGCGCAACCGATCGATGACGCGACAGGCGGCGTCCATATCGGCGAAAGGCGCGGTTTCGGTGATTTCGATCTCGAGGCGGCTGAGAGGCAGACCCGCACGGGCCGCGACCGAAAGGATGAAGTCGGCGAGGTCCGCCCGGGCGAACTGCAGCGGCGACACGTTGATGGCGACCGGCAAGTCGCCCCACCCGGCAGCGGTCTGGCAAGCGCGCTTCAGGATGAATGCGCCGAGGCCGTCGATGAGCTCGTTATGTTCGGCGAAGGGTACGAAGTCGTCCGGGCCGATCATGCCCAGACCGGGGCGGCTCCAGCGGATCAGCGCTTCTGCGCAGACGACCTTGAGGCTGTGGGTGGCCATCTGCGGCTGGTAAAGCGCAAAGAGCTCGTCTCGATCCAGAGCGGCCGAAAGGGCCAGATGCATGCGCTTAACCCCGCCCTGAAGCAATATCTAGCGATACCGCCGCCCAACCTCACCCACAAGTCGGGAATCCCGGCGTGAGCGGTATTGTCCAGTTTAGGCTAAGCTCGGTGCTCGCGTCGACACGCGACCGGAGCGGTCGCTCCCAAAAGAAATGCCCGCCTCGCGAGGAGACGGGCAAGTCAAGGGAGGAGTAGCCCTGGGGAGCGACGCCCCTCTGGGGGACGGGCGTCGCAGGCTATCCCGCACAGCATACGTAGCGGATTTTTCGCGGATCACCAGCCCCAACCGGGTCGCGTTTCATTATTTTTTTCGACTAAAGTCTTGGTAGGTAAAGCCGCGCCAAAGGCTGCGCCGGGCGCTGGCACGAGGTGCTTTCACGGAAATGAGAAGAATCTTCTCTCGCGGGCGGATTCTAGGGAATTTCCGGCTCTTGCACGTGAATTGCCCGCACTGGAGCGATGGTTTAATTTCGACATTCGCAAAATCGCCAGCTTCGACCCGTTTCGAGGCGCCCTGTCACTCCCCGGATGCCTGATGTCAGCCCCGAAGCGACCGCCCTTGCCCGCCATCCTGCTTGCCAACGATCTGCTCGACGGCGAGGTCGTGTTCTGGACGGGCTCGGCCTGGTCGCCGCTTCCAGGCGACGCCCTCGTCGCCCGAGATGACGAAGCGGCCGCGCAACTCGAACAGGCCGCGCAGGCTGGCCTTGCCGCACAGAAGGTGGTCGACGCCTATCTGGTGGACGTCGCGGTGGATGCGGCGGGCGTCGCGACGCCCCGCCACTACCGCGAGAAGATCAAGACCGAGGGCCCGACGACGCGTCGCGATCTCGGCAAGCAGGCCGGCCTCTACAACATCGCCCCGGCGGGGAACTGACATGTATCGTTATGACGAATTCGACGCCCGCTTTGTCCGCGAACGCGTCGCGCAGTTCCGCGCGCAGGTGGCGCGGCGCCTCGACGGTTCGCTGACCGAGGACGAGTTCAAGCCGCTGCGCCTCAAGAACGGCGTCTACCTTCAGCTTCACGCTTACATGCTGCGCATCGCCGTGCCGTACGGGACGCTGTCGTCGCGGCAGCTGCGCCAGCTCGCGCTGATCGGCGAGAAATTCGATCGCGGCTACGGCCATTTCACGACGCGCACCAACATGCAGTTCAACTGGCCGCGCCTGCGCGACGTGCCGGAGATCCTCGACCTGCTGGCCGATGTCGAGATGCACTGCATCCAGACGTCCGGAAATTGCATCCGCAATGTCACGGCCGACCATTTCGCCGGCATCGCCGCGAATGAAGTCGAAGATCCGCGCCCGACCGCCGAACTCGTGCGGCAATGGTCGAGCCTGCATCCGGAATTCGACTACCTGCCGCGCAAGTTCAAGATCGCCGTCACGGGCGATGCGCGCGACCGCGCGGTCGTGAAGGCGCATGACATCGGCCTGCGTATCCTGCGGTCGAAGGACGGCGAAGTCGGCTATGAAGTGATGGTCGGCGGCGGGCTCGGACGCACGCCGATGATCGCCAAGACGATCCGCGACTTCCTGCCCAAGAAGGACCTGCTCGCCTATCTCGAAGCGATCCTGCGCGTCTACAATCTCGAAGGCCGCCGCGACAACAAGTACAAGGCGCGTGTGAAGATCCTCGTGCACGAGATCGGCGCGGAAGAATTCGCCCGCCAGGTCGAAGAGGAATTCGCCAAGCTCGATGGCCCCTCCATCGCGGCCGATGCGCAAGAAGTCGCGCGCATCGCCGCCTATTTCGCACCGCCGGCCTACGAGACCTTGCCGGCGCGGTCGCTGGCGTTCGAGGCCGCGAAGAACGAGAACCGCGCCTTCGCCACCTGGGCTTCGGTCAACCTGTTCCCCCACAGGGTGCCGGGCTACGCCGCCGCGACGATCTCGCTGAAGGCCATCGGCGAAGCGCCGGGCGACATCACCTCCGACCAGATGCGCGCCGTCGCCGATCTCGCCGAGCGCTACTCCTTCGACGAGATGCGCATCACGCATGCGCAGAACGTCGTGCTGCCATACGTGAAAAAGGACGATCTTTTCGCGGTCTGGGAAGGGCTCGTCGCGGCGGGTCTTGCCACGGCGAACGCCGGGCTGATCACCGACATCATCGCCTGCCCGGGGCTCGACTTCTGCTCGCTCGCGACGGCTCGCTCGATCCCGATCGCGCAGGCGCTCGCCCATCGCTTCGGCGATGAGAAACGCCAGCTCGACATCGGCGAACTCAACATCAAGATCTCGGGCTGCATCAACGCCTGCGGCCACCATCACGTCGGCCATATCGGCATTCTCGGGCTGGAAAAGAGTGGCCAGGAGAGCTATCAGATCACGCTCGGCGGCGACGCCACCGAAACCGCCGCCATCGGCGAGCGGCTCGGCCCCGGCCTTGCAGCCGACGACGTGCCCGACGCAATCGAACGCATCGTCAACGTTTATCTTGCGCGCCGCACGTCCGGCGAGACCTTCATCGAGGCGGTGCGCCGTCTCGGGCTCGAGCCGTTCAAGACCGCCTTCCAGGAGAAGACTCATGCCGCTGCTTGATCGCACAGGTCTTCGCGACGACATCTGGGTGCGCTCGGAAGACGGCGCGTCCGGCGCCGAGCACGTCATCGTCGGCTTCGCCTATCTCGATGCGGCGCTCGCCGGCAATGGACGCGGCCGCAAGATCGGCGTCGCCATCGCCAATGACGTAAAGGCCTCTGCGCTGGAGCCGTATCTCGAACAGGTCGAGCTGATCTCCATCGCGTTTCCCAACTACGGCGACGGGCGCGGCTTCTCGATTGCGAAGCAGTTGCGTGCGCTGGGCTTCAAGGGCGTGCTGCGCGCGCACGGCCCGCTGATCGCCGACCAGTTCGCCTATGCGCTCGACTGCGGCTTCGACGAAATCGACCTGCCCGACAGCGTCGCATTGCGTCAGCCGATCGAACAATGGCTCGCCATGGCGGGCACGATCAGCCACACCTACCAGCGCGGCTACGGGGCGCAGAACATTCTCGACGCCCGCCGCGCCGCCCGCACGACAGTCTGAGGCGCGCTGCATGGACTCGATCGACCGCAAGATCCTCACAGCCCTGCAGGCGGACGCCACCATCTCGGTCGCGGAGCTCGCCGATCGCGTCGGCCTGTCGCAGACGCCTTGCTGGAAACGCGTCCAGCGACTCGAGGCCAAGGGCATCATCCTCGGCCGCGTCGCGCTCGTGTCCCCTGAAAAAATCGGGCTGGGTCTCACCGTCTTCGTGCAGATCGAGATCCCCGATCATTCCGTGCACTGGCTCGACCGCTTTGCGCGCGCCGTCACGGCCATGCCCGAGGTGATGGAATTCTACCGCATGGCCGGGGACGTCGATTACCTGCTTCGCGTGGTCGTCGCCGACATGGCCGACTACGATCGCTTCTACAAGAAGCTGATCGAGGAATTCCAGCTCAAGAACGTCACCTCCCGCTTCGCCATGGAGCGGATCAAATCCACGACGGCGTTCCGGGTGCCTGAAACGGCCGCGTGATTTTTTCCCGGCTCTGGTGCAGATTGCGCATCGGAGGGCGCGGCTCGAACCGCAGCCCCGGGAGGAACATGATGAAACTTCATTCGACTCTGGCGCTGGGTCTCGGCGCGCTCGTCGCGCTCAGCGCCTCCGCACAGGCGCAGGACAAACTCAAGGTCGCGGTCGGACAACGCGGCGTCTACGAGAACTCCGTTTCCGAGCTCGGCCAGGACAAGGGCTTCTTCAAGAAACATGGCCTCGTACTCGACGTGCTCTACACGCAGGGCTCGGGCGAAACCCAGCAGGCAGTGATCTCCGGCTCGGTCGACATCGGCATCGGCGTCGGCACGCATTCGGTGATGGGCGCCTTCTCGAAGGGCGCACCGATCCGCGCCATCGGGTCGACGATCACCGGGGCGTATGAATTCTGGTACGTGCGCGCGGATTCGCCGATCAAGACCTTCAAGGACGCGGCCGACAAGACGGTTGCGTATTCCACCAACGGCTCCTCGACCATGATGATGGTCGCGGCCATGCAGAAGCAGTTCGACGCCAAGGTGAAGCCGACCGCAACCGGCAGCCCGACCGCGACCTTCACGCAGGTGATGAGCGGCCAGATCGATGTCGGCTGGTCCGCGCCGCCGCTCGCCTATCAGCCGGTGATGGACGGCAAGACGCGCATGCTGGTGCCGG
>JAQGKM010000475.1 GCA_028290125.1 Hyphomicrobiales bacterium
GAGCCGCTGCGGCCGATGTCGCCAGCACAGGACGGTGTGTCGGGCGACAGCCGGGTTCTTGGGATGCGCCTGATTGCTCTCGGTATCTTTCAGACCGAAGACAAGCCTTAACTCACACCACGCGCCAGTTCGGCACATAGGCGGCCTGCCCGCGCGTCACGCCGGCTTCGTCCGTCAGGGTCCAGAGGATTACGTTCTCGATGCGAAAGCGGGCGCCGGTGCTGCTGATCCTGATGCCGGCGTAATCGTCGATAAAGCCGTGCTGTGCGGCGCGCGCGAGCAGGGCCTGGCGCTCCTCGCGCAGCATTGGCTCCGCGCTCAGGCGCGAGGGCATGCGCGTGAAGGCGGTAAAGTCCATCTCGAACAGGCGCAGCGCGCACGCGTTGCCGTAGAAGAACACCGGATCGTCTTGCGTCCCATGCGCCAGCACCGCAAAGGGCGCGTCGAACAGCGCCCGCGAGTCCGCGCGCGCGTCGCCCGTCGCCGGCAGCAGCGGGCGTCCGACGACCGCGTGGAAGCTCTTCAGGATCAACGCGCTGTCTGCGACCACCGTTGGCGTCGCCAACGTTTGCGCAAGGTCTGCTTGTGACTTCATCATGATTGCGAGTGAGCCAGAAACCGGGCCGCGCCGCAATCGGGCCGGGCCGCGCTTTTTCCCTTCCCAGCTCCGCCATCTTCGGACTAGGCTGGCTGAAAATAATATCAGGGGAGGAGCCTATGATCCGCAGCGCGGGAATCATCCTGTTGGCCGTGGGGACCGCCGGCGCGGCCTTCGCGCAAGGCGCCGGGAAACCGGACCTCGCGGACGGACGGCAGCATTTCGAACAATCCTGTGGCGTCTGCCACACCAAGCCCCTCGTCACCAGCGGACGCTTCGGACCGGCTCTGTCGAAGGCGTCGCTCGGCGGGCAGGCCGACGTCATGGCCGAGGTGATCGGCAATGGAATCCCGCTGCGCATGCCGGGCTTCCGCCACCAGCTCAGCCAGGAGCAGATCCGCGCGGTCGTGGCCTACATCCAGACGCTCGATCCCCCACCGCCCGAAGACGCCAAGCCGACCGCCCGCACCTCGGGCGAACGCCGCGACGACAATTGAGACAGGGGAGGACGCCATGAAACATTTCTCGACCGTCAGCGCCTTCGCGCTTCTCGCTGCATTCGGCGCCGCTCCGGCGTTGGCCGACGCGCCGCTGTCCGGTTCCGTCAAGACGAAGGACGGCGCGCCCATGGCGGGCGTCACCGTCTCGGCCAAGATGGACGGCACGCCGATCACCACCACGGTGTTCACCGATCAGGCGGGCCGCTATTTTTTCCCCGACATGCCGGAAGGCAAGTACCGGGTCTGGGCGCAGGCTGTCGCCTACGAGGCCGGCAAAAGCGAAGTCGAGCTGAAAGCCGCCAAGGCGCAGAACTTCACGCTGCAGACGATCGCCGATTTCGTGCGGCAACTGCCCGGCGACGAATTGCTCGCCGCGCTGCCGGAGGCGACCGCCGACGATGCGCGCATGAAGACCTTCATCCGCAAGACCTGCACGGGCTGCCACACGGCGGCCTATCCGTTGCAGCACAAGTTCGACGAGACGGGCTGGAACGCCATTCTCGAAGCCATGAAGCGTTTCAATGTGCTCGGCGTCCACAAGGGCGAGAACGAACCGCCGAACGCCAGCATCGATGCGCACCAGGCCGAGCTCGCGCGCTATCTGGCGCGGGCGCGTGGCCCTGGCGAGACGTCGATGAACTTCAACCTGCGCACACGTCCCACCGGCGAAGCGGCGCGCGCCGTCTATCGCGAATATGACGTGCCGCTCGATCCCGATCTGAAACTGCCGGGCACGTTCTACCAGAACGACGGCGCCGATTGGTCGAAGGGCACGCCGTCGGGCATGTTCGGCGGCTATGGCGTGCATGACGCGGAAGCCGATCTCGACGGCAATGTCTGGTTCACCCATTCATGGCCGAGCCGCACGATCACGGTCGGGCGCATCGACGCCAGGACCGGCGCCTTCAAGGCGATCAAGGTCGCGGAGCCGAACGGGTTCGCCAGCCAGACGCACGGCATCGTGCGCGACCAGAAGGGCTTCATCTGGTTCAACACGCGTCCGGGCTCGTCGCCCGGCGGCAATCCGACCGGGCTCGCCAAGCTCGATCCGAAGACCGAACAGGTGAAGGTCTATAATCCGCCCAAGCCCATGTCGGGCACGGCGGGCACGCTCGACGTCGACCCCAAGGGCTTCATCTGGGTCACCTCGCCGGATGGCGTGCTGCGCTTCGATCCCGAGAAGGAGACCTTCGTCGAGCTGAAGTCGGTGACCTACAAGACGCCGCAGGGCGTCGGCACGGTCTACGGCACGGCGGCGGATTCAGCCGGCAACGGCTGGTGGCTCGACATGAAGTTCGACCGCGTCCACAAGGGCGATCCGAAAACCGGGCAGGCGGTGGAGATCCAGCTGCCGGCCGTGCAGGCCGAGAAGGACCGCCTGACGGAAGGCGAGAAGGCGCTCTACGCCAAATATGTGGTGCCGGATTTCAACACGCCCTATCCGTGGGCGCAGGGCGCGCGGCGCATGGGCGGCGACAAGAACCCCGATGGCGAGTTTGTCTATGTCGGCAATTCGTTCGGCGGCAATCTCGCGCGCATCGACATCAAGACCAACAAGGTCGACCTGATCCCGCTGCCCAATCCCGACACGCAGCAGCCCTATCAGGTGACGATCGACAAGGCCCACAACGTCTGGACGAATTTGTGGAGCACGGATTCGATCGCCAAGTATAATCCGGCGACGTCGCAATGGACGATCTTCGACCTGCCGTCGCGCGGCACGGAGACGCGTCACATTTCGCTGCTCGAGAAGGATGGCCGCCTGCAGGTCGTTCTGCCGTATTCCCGCACGCGCCGCGTCGCCGTCATGACGGTGCGCAGCGAAGCCGACATGCAGGCCGCCGCCACACGCGCGGCGCCCTGATCGAACCTGGAGTGAATGGAATGCATGCGATGAAGATGATTGCGGCTGCGGCGCTGTTCAGCGTCGCGGCCGGCGCTGCGACGGCAGCCGAACTCGCGGCCGAATGGGCGACCATCAAGGCGCCCGACATGCCGGCCCTGCAGAAGGTCACGGCGGATCCGAAGACCACGGCGCTGCTCGTCATGGACTTCATGAAGGCCTCGTGCACCGAACAGGCCCGCCCGCGCTGCGTCGCGACCGTGGCGCCCGTGAAGAAACTGCTCGACGAGGCGCGCGCCAAGGGCGTGACGATCATCTACACGGTGACGGGCAACGAGCCGACCATGACGAACTTCCTGCCGGAACTGGCGGCGAAGTCCGGCGAGCCCATCTATGCGGCGCGCGCCGACAAATTCCTCAATCCCGATCTCGACAAGGTGCTCAAGGAGAAGGGCATCAAGACAGTGATCCCGGTCGGCACGGCCGCCAATGGCGCGGTGCTCTACACGGCGTCGGGCGCGGCCTACCGCAATTACGACGTGCTGGTGCCGGTGGACGGCATGTCGGGTTCGTCGGCGTTTTCGGAGCAGGTCACGGCCTGGCAGTTGCTCAACGGCCCGGGCCTCGCCGACCGCGTGAAGCTGACGAAGACGGACATGATTTCATTCTAGCAGTTCGTCATGACGAGCAGAGCCTCGTCATTGCGGGCGGAGCGAAGCAATCCAGTCCCGCATGTCATCATGCGTGCGCAGCGCGCAGCTTCAATCTCTCGCCAAACGAAACGACCTGCAAAAGCCGCACATTTTTCCCCTCCCCCTTGTGGGGAGGGGTTAGGGGTGGGGGTCGTGAGGCTCATGCAGCACGCCTGAACTCCACTCGGACCATCGGAAACATGCATCGACCCCCACCCCGCTCGCCTGCGGCGAGTCGCCCTCCCCACAAGGGGGAGGGGTAAGGAAGGCGTCGC
>JAQGKM010000001.1 GCA_028290125.1 Hyphomicrobiales bacterium
ATTCGCCTGAATGCGATCTGAGCGCCACAACATTTTCCGCCGCGAGCACGGAATAATATGGATCGGCCCAGAGACCAAGCTTGGCCTGGCGTGCTTTCGCCTCAGCCAATAGGAGAATCCGCCCGCACGGATCGTCTGCGCCCGGGGCGACGCGCGCGAGGCCGGCGCCGGCGAGCCAGAGGCCGAGATGGTCGCCCCCCGCATGCAGCTGTCCGGTGATGCGACCCCAGCGGTCCTCAAGCGGCAACGGCGTCGGCGCTGACAGATTCGCACCGGACAGACGGCTCTCAAGGGCGGCGCGCGCGGCTTCGAATCGCGCGGCGCCCGCGCGGGACGAGCCGAAAGGCGCCAAGCCCGCAAGCGCCAGCCACCGTCCGTCCACCAGCTCGATCTCGAGACGCTCGCGCACCTGCGCGACTGCGCCGACGGGCGCGAGCGACCCGGCGCAGGACTGCGCGAAGGCGGGCGCCGAGAAGAGCCATAGCGCGACGAGCGGGATCGCTCTTGAACGCGTCATGAGTTTGCGCGAATAGTGCGCGTGTCGCTTGTCGCAGCGCGTTCGCGCAGGCGCCGTTCGGCCGCGTCCCGGTAGCTCAGCAGGATAGAGCAACGGTTTCCTAAACCGTAGGTCAGGGGTTCGAATCCCTTCCGGGACGCCAGTTTCGCCCAACACGCCGCCACTCGCCGCAAAGCGCGCAGCTTAAGGCGACGGCGGCGAGGCTGCAATCGGGCCGCTACACCCGTCCCGAAAGCGGCCCGGCGCCCAGCGCGCTCATGTTTCCGAGTTCTTCCCGCACCTCGTCCGGGCCCGGCTTGCGGCCGTGGACGATGTAGGAGGTGGGAATCTCCAGCCGCCAGACCAGGCCGTCCGGCGCGAAGTCGAGCGTGACCTTGCCTTCGAGCGCGTGGGCGGCGATTCGCTTCAGCACCTTGTGGCCGAATCCCTCGCGCGCCGGCGGCGATACTTCGGGGCCGCCGGTCTCGCGCCAGAGCATGCACAGCAGCGGCTCGTCATGGTCCTGCACAACGTCCCAGTTGAGGTGAACCTTGCCCTCGACATTCGACAGCGCGCCGTATTTCGCCGCATTGGTCGACAGCTCGTGAAGGGCCAGCCCGATGTTCTGCGCGGCTTCGGGCTTCAGCATGACGTCGGGCCCGTCGATGAGAATGCGCCGTCCGATAAGGTCGGAATAATGGACGAGCTGCGAGCGCGTGAGGTCGCGCAGGCTTGCGCCGTGCCAGTCCTGCATCACGAGCAGGTCCTGCGACCCTGCCAGCGATTCAAGCCGCGCGGTGAAACGCGTCTCGAATTCCTTGGCGGTGCCGCCCGCCGTGGCGGTCTGGCGCGCCATGGCCTGGATGACGGCGAGCAGGTTCTTCGAGCGATGCGCGATCTCGCGCATCAACATGTGGATGTGGCCCTCGCGCTGCTTGCGGTCGGTGATGTCGCGCGCAATGCCGATCATGCGGGTCGCGATCCCGCTCTCGAACAGGCAGCGGCCGCGCGCCATCAGCCAGCGTTCGTTCGCCTTATGGTCGGCGCCGGCGAGGCGGAATTCCACCTCGTATTCGCCGTCGCCCGACGCATTGGTGGCGGCCGTGGAGGCTTCCCGTACGCGCAGGAAATCCTCGGCGTGGATCATGGCGTCGACCATGTCCTGCGTCACCGGAATGTTGGCCGGCGTGTTGAACAGGGCGCGCATGCGGGTGTCCCACATCGTCTCGCCGGTCACGAGATCATGCTCCCACACGCCCGTTTGTCCGGCTTCGAGCGCCAGCTCGGTGCGAAGCAACGCCATCTGCAACTCGCGCTCGGCGTTCTTGCGCCAGGTGATGTCGGTGCCGCTGGCGACGAGCCGCACGACCGTGCCGTCCTCGCCGCGCAAGGGCGCCATCTGGAAATCGAGCGTGATCCGGGCGCCGGCGGGAAGGCCCATGGAAGCGTCGTAGCGAAGGGTCTCGCCTTCAGCCGCGCGCGCGACGGTCTGCCGCAGACGTTCCTGCACGTCCTTCGACCAGCTCCACCAGGGACAATCCCAGAAGTACTGGCCGATGACGTCGGAACGCGTGATTCCCGCCGCCTCGAGCGGGGCGCGGTTGGCTTCCACCACGCGGCCCTGCAGGTCGAGCACGCCGACAAAGGCGAACAGATTGTCGAGAACTTCACGGAGCATACGCTCGCTCGCAACCGCGCCGGGCTGCGCGAGGAAACCGGCTTCTTGGTCCGCTGTCATGCGGATGGCTGCTCCATCTCTTGAGAATGTCGGGTCGGATATGGCAGACGGATTGTGCCAAAATTGCGCGTTCGTGGGCTTGGCCATGGGGGGCCTCGCCTGTGCGCAAATGCAACACCAGCTCATTCTGCGCCATGTCCTTGGAACGATCCCGCACGCTGGCGCGTTCCACTGCCGAATGAGTGAAGCTGTCGCGCCTCAGGCGTTGTGTGACCGAACGGGCAGTTGGCCCCGCCGGATGCGAGTTGCGTAGCGAAAGGACGCAATGACGTTCAGCGCCCGCCCGGAGATAGGCCACATGAGTTTGAGCCGCATGGAAGCCAAACAACCCACCGTGAGAGAATCCGTGTTCCCGATCCATCATCCACATCCGGGCGAGCCCGCTCTGAACTCTGCCGTCCAGGCGCAGATCGGGCGTCGTCTGCGCGTGATGTTCGACGGAGAAGCGGAGCCTGTTCCTGACCGTTTTCAGGAGCTTCTCGCCCAGATCGAGAAGACGCTCGGCCCGGCCGGCGAGCCGCGCTGATCAGCGCGGCGTCGCATCCTCCGCCCTGTGCGGCGCATTGACGGTCCCGTAATTCCTGTCGCTTCCGGCATTCGCGCTCGGGCCGCTCGCGGTCCCGAACGCCGGCGCGGCGCGCAGATCGTCACGGCTGCGGTCAAGCACGAGCCATTCGTTGTTGTCGCGCATCGAGATCTTGATGTCCTGGAACGGGACGCCGACATTCTTCTCGCCGATCCCCAGAAATCCCCCGACGCCGATCACGACTCCCACGACCTTTCCGTCATGGCCGATCACCAGGTCGTTGATGACGCCGATCTTGGCGTCGCTGCGATCGTAGACGTTCTTGGCCTTGAGCCCGGAGGCGAGCCATTGGTCCTGGCGTCGCTCGGCGATGAACGTATTGCTGTCGCCCGACGGCGCCTGCGCGTCGGCGACGCCACAGGCGCCCAGCAAGGGAGCCGCCACGGACAGGATGCGCAGGCTGCTTGCGACACGCATGGTGTTCTCCTGCTTTGATCCCATGTAGCTGCGCAAACGCAGGCGCGCGCCGCATGTTCCTTCCCGTCAGTTCTTGCGGCGCAGCCGCTTGAAGAGCTTGCGGGCGAGCGGGTAGCGGCGCTCTTCCGCATGGGCGTGGACCTCGCCCGGCGCCCGCACCAGCGAGATTTCACGCGTGTGCCAGGCCTCGAGTCCCGGCCTGTGGCCGACGCTGAGGACAGTGGACGCCGCCAGCTCGTGCGTCAGGAAATCCATCACGCGCGCCTGGCTGAGTTCGTCGAGCGCCGAGGTCGCCTCGTCCATGATGATGATGTCCGGCGGGTGAATGAGCAGGCGCGCGAAGGCGACGCGTTGCTGTTCTCCGCCCGACAGGATGCGATTCCACTGCTCGTCCTCGTCGAGGCGGCTTGCGAGATGCGTCAGGCCGGTCTTGCGCAGCGCTTCGATGATGACCGCGTCGTCGGGCGTGTCCGAGGTGAGCGGATAGAGAAGCGCATGGCGTAGCGTGCCGAGCGGAATGTAGGGCCGCTGCGGCATGAAGGCGACGACGGCTCCTTCGGGCCGCAGGATGCGCCCGGCGCCCCAGGGCCAGAGACCCGCCATCGCGCGGATGAGCGTGCTTTTCCCCGAGCCCGACTCGCCCTTGACCAGAACCTTCTCGCCCGGCGCGATCACGGTCTCGGCGTCCGCGATGAGAAGCTTGCCGTTCTGCTGCGAGATCGAGAGGTTCTCGATCCGCAGCTTGTCGTCGGGGCTGGCGCCGAGGATGATCGTGCCGCCGGCGTAATTGCCGATGTCGGTTTCGAGATCCGCGAGCGCGCTGAGCAGCACGCCGACGCGCTGCGACGAGGCGTTCCATTCCGCCAGCCGGATGGCGTTGTCGACCAGCCAGTTGAAGGCCGTCTGCACGGCCAGGAACGCCGCCGCCACCTGCATCAATTCGCCGAGCGTCATGCTGCCCGCGAGGTATTTCGGCGCGCCCAGCAGCAGCGGCGCGACGGGCGCCAGCACCGTGTTGGCGTTGAGCACCCAGCTCATGTTCGCCTGCTGCCGGATGACGTTGATCCAGCGCCGGACGAGATCCGTGAAGGTCTCGTCGAGCCGCGCCTTCTCATCATCGTCGCCGCCGATCAGCGCGATGTTTTCCGCGCTTTCGCGCACGCGCGTCAGTTCGTAGCGGAACTGCGCCTCGCCCTCGTTCTTGGAATCCACGCAGGCGATCAGCGGACGGCCGATCTTGATCATGGTCGCCGAGGCGATCACCGAATAGAGGATCGCCACCCAGACCATGTAGCCGGGCACGTGAAACTCACGGCCGCCGAGCGTGAAGTTGATGTCCCCGCCCACCACCCAGAGGATGCCGAGAAACGCGATGGCCGACAGGATCGCGGTCGACAGGCCGATGGCGAAATCGACCACCGGCTCGGTCGCAAGCCGGGTGTCCTCGCCGATGCGATATTCCGGATTGATGTCGTCGCCGCCGACGATCGTCAGCTGGTAGAAGCGGCGTTCCGCCAGCCATTTCCCGATCAGCTTGCGCGTCAGCCATTGTCGCCAGCGCACCTGGAGGCGCATCCGCACATGCACCATCAGCACGGCGAAGACGGCGGTCGCGAGCGCCAGGGCGGCGATGATTCCGACGCCAAGGAGAAGAAGGTGCCCGTCCTTCTGGTCGAGCGCGTCGAAGAAGAACCGGTTCCAGCGATTGATGCCGACCTGGGCTGCGAGCGTGACGAGGACCAGCGCGAAAACGGCGGCGGTCAGGCCCCAGGCCTGTTTGGGTTCTTCGATCCAGAAGCGTTTGGCGAGCCGCAGGAAGCGGCGCATGGCGACGCGACGCGCAGCGCCCTCGTCTTCGCTGACCGGCGTTTCGGTTTTGTCGAGGGGCATGTTCACTCCGGCGGCGGGGCCCGTGCGCCTCGCTGCCGGTCAATGTGAATCAGCCGCCACGGTTCCGTTGCATCGACCGGAACCGTACCATTTGTTCTAGAAAGATCAGTCCTTGGCGCGCTCGACGTAGCTGCCGTCTTCCGTCTGGATGACGACGCGGGTGCCCGGCTGAATGTGCGGCGGCACCATCGCGCGGGCGCCGTTCGACAGCTTCGCGGGCTTGTAGGAGGACGACGCCGTCTGGCCCTTCATGGCCGGCTCGGTCTCCATGACTTCAAGCACGACGCGCGCCGGCAACTGGATGCCGACCGGCAGGCCGTTGAACACCGACAGGATGACCTTCATGCCTTCCTGCAGGTAGGCGGCCTGGTCGCCGAGGATGTCTTCCGACACCTGCATCTGCTCGAAGCTCTCGCCATTCATGAAGTGATAGCCGTCGCCGTCCTTGTAGAGGAAGGAGAAATCCATGTCTTCGACGAAGGCGCGCTCGACCTGCTCGGTGGTCTTGTAGCGGTCGGTGGTCTTCACGCCGTCGGACAGGCGGCGCATGTCGATCTGCGTCGTCGGCGTGCCCTTTCCGGGGTGAAAGCTTTCGGCGGTCAGGACGACGTAAAGCTGGCCGTCCTCGCGCTCGAGAATATTGCCCTTGCGGATCGAACTGGCGATGACTTTCACGTTAGACTTCCTCGGTTGAAGAGATGGCCGTGGCGGACTATGGATCTGCCGGAATGATTGGCGCGCATTAATAGCGATCTTGCCAGCCAGCGCTAGCCCCTTCGCACAGGCGCTCTCAAGGGACATTACCTCAAGCCATGACCTTCAAGGCCGAGCCTGCCGCGTCCCCCTGGTGGGAGAAGGGCGTCTATGCCGACAAGCGGCCGCGCCTGCAGGCCCGCGCGCGGCTGCGCACGGCGGTGCGGGGCTGGTTTTCGGCGCAAGGTTTCGAGGAGGTCGAGACGGCGGCCCTCCAGACGAGCCCCGGCAACGAGGCCCACATTGGCGGCTTTGCGACGGATTACACCACGCCCGACGGTGGCGCCCGGCGCTATTACCTGCATTCCTCGCCGGAATTCGCCTGCAAGAAGCTGCTGGCCGCCGGCGAAACGCGTCTTTACGCGATGGCCCATGTCTATCGCAACGGCGAGCGCGGGCCCCTGCACCATCCCGAGTTCACCATGCTGGAATGGTATCGGGCTGGCGCGCCCTACGATCTCCTCATCGACGATGCTGCGGCCCTGCTGGGGCTGGCGGCGGAGGCGGCGGGCGTCCGCGAACTGGTCTGGCGAGACGGCCGCTGCGACCCGTTGCTGCCGCCCGAGCGGCTCAGCGTCTCGGACGCGTTCAGCCGCTATGCCGGCGTCGATCTCGACGTGACGCTGGGCGACCGCGCGGCGCTGGCTGCCGAGGTCGTCCGGATCGGGCTGCGGGTCAGCGCCGACGACACCTGGTCCGACCTGTTCAGCAAGATCCTGTCGGACAGGATCGAGCCCCGCCTCGGCATGGGCCGGGCGACCGTGCTCGATCTCTACCCCGCAAGCGAGGCCGCGCTGGCGCGCCCCGCCGCCGATCCCCGCTTCGCGCAACGCTTCGAGCTCTATGCCTGCGGGGTCGAACTCGCCAACGCCTTCGGCGAACTGACCGATCCCGTTGAACAGCGCCGCCGGTTCGAACACGAGATGGCCGAGCGTCGGCGCATCTATGGCGAAGATTTCCCGATCGACGAGGACTTCCTCGCGGCGCTCGCGCAAATGCCTGACGCCAGCGGCATCGCGCTCGGTTTCGACCGGCTCGTGATGCTGGCGACCGGCGCGCGGACTATCGAGGACGTGCTGTGGACGCCGGTCGCGTGAGCGGCGCCATTCACACCGTTGGCGATCTCGTGGCGCGCGGGCTGGCCGACGAACGCGACGCCGCGGCGCTCGCCGCCCTCACCGCCCGCTACGCCCTTGCGATCACACCCGCGATGGCCGCGCTCATCGATCCTTCCGATCCGCATGATCCGATCGCACGCCAGTTCGTGCCCGACCTGCGCGAAGCTGACGCGCTGCCCGAGGAACTGGCCGACCCGATCGGCGACGCGGCGCACAGCCCGGTCGAGGGCGTGGTCCACCGCTACCCGGACCGCGTGCTCTTGAAGCTGCTGCATATCTGCCCGGTCTATTGCCGCTTCTGCTTCCGCCGCGAAATGGTGGGGCCCGGGGCCGAGCAAGTGCTGTCGCCCGCCAAGGTGGCGGCGGCGCTGGACTACATCCGCAGCGATCCCGCGATCTGGGAAGTCATTCTCACGGGCGGCGATCCGCTCGCGCTGTCGGCCCGCCGCCTGCGCGAGGTGATGCAGGCTTTGGGCGAGATCGAGCATGTGAAGATCCTGCGGCTTCACACCCGCGTGCCGGCGGTCGATCCCGCCCGCGTCACGCCCGAGTTGGTCGACGCCTTGCGGGTGCCTGGCAAGACGACGTGGGTGGCGCTGCACGCCAATCATCCGCGCGAGTTGGGAGACGCCGCCGCGGCGGCGCTGGCGCGGCTGGCGGACGCCGGGCTGGCGCTGGTCAGCCAGTCGGTCCTGCTGGCCGGCGTCAACGACGATCTTGCGACGCTGTCGGCGCTGATGCGCCGCTTCGTCGAGCTGCGCGTTAAACCCTATTACCTCCACCACGGCGATCTCGCGCCCGGGACCTCGCATCTGCGCGTCGACCTCGAAACGGGCCGCGCCCTGGTGTCCGAACTGCGGGCGGGCGTCTCGGGTCTCTGCCAGCCCGCCTATGTGCTCGATATTCCCGGCGGGCATGGCAAGGTGCCGGTCGGCCCCGACCATCTGCGGCCGGGCGGCGTGGTCGATCACCGCGGCCAGACGCACGCCTATCCGGCGGTCGCAAGAAAACCGGATTGTTCACGCTAATGCGGCCCGCTTGAGCCCTGCGCGATTTGCAGGGCTTAATGCGCCACGTCGCGAATCACATCCCGGGCCCATGCTGACACATCACCTCTTCCGAGCGCTCCGCGCTGCGCTCCTCGTCCTGGCCTGCCTGTACATGGCCTCCCCGGCCTTCGCGCAGACCGAGCCGACGGCGACACAGAAGCTCGACGCCGCGCGCGCCGAACTGGACCAGATCGGCATCGCCCTGCGGCGCGACCGGCTGACCGACGCGGATCTTATCGCGCGGCGGCAGGATCTCGAACCGCTCGCCGCCACCGCCGCCGAGGTGATCGAGCGCGTGAGTCCGGCCTACGATTCCATCAAGGCCCGCCTCGAACAGCTCGGCCCCGTCGACGAGAAGGACAAGGAAAAGTCCGCAGCCGTCGAAAGCGAGCGCGCCGAGCAACAGCGCTTGTTCACTCAGGTCGACGGCGTGTTGAAGCGGGCGCGGGCCTTGTCGCTGGAAGTCGATCAGGCGCGGCAGTTCATCGCTTCACGGCGCCGCGCCATTTTCACCGGCGCGCTGTTCCAGCGGTCGTCGAGCTTGCTGGCGCCAGACCTCTGGGCCGCGGTGATCAGCGAGACGCCGCGCGCCGCCAAGGCGATTACGCTGGTCGCGAGTGACTGGTTGTCGGCGGCCTCGTCGCGCCTCGAGCGCTGGCGCGCAGTCTGGTTCGCCGCAGTGCTGGCCGCCATCGGGATCTTCTACATCGCCGCCACGAAGCTCGCCAAACGCGTGCTGCGCCGCGCGCCGGATGTCACCGAACCCACACGGCTGCAGAAGGCCGTTGCGGCGCTGTGGGTCGGCTTCGTCACTGCGGTCGTGCCCATCCTCGCCGCCGTCGCGATCGCCCAGACCCTGCGATCCTTCGACCTCGTGAATGCGCGGCTCGAACCGCTCTTGCAGGCGCTCGTCGAAACGGTGCGGCGCCTCGCGTGGGCGGCGGGTCTCGTGCGCGGCCTGCTGGCGCCGCTGCGCCCGACCTGGCGCCTGTTCGACTTCGGCGACGTGGTCGCGGGCCGGCTCGCCGGTCTCGCCATGGGGCTGGTCGGCATTGTCTCGCTGATGAAGATCGTCGAGGCGCTGAACGAGCTGATCGGCGTCGCCCTGCTGGTGTCGGTCGCCGTGCGCGGCGTCTGCGCGCTCGCGGTCGCGCTGCTGATGATCTTCTCGCTGCACGGCATCGCTGGGCCGCCGGAGGTGGAGGACGATTGCCTCGGGCCGCGCATCGAGCCGCCGCGCGACTGGTATGGCCCGCTGCGCTTCCTGGCCTGGGTCGCCATCACGGTCATTCTCGGCTCCGTGCTGATCGGCTATGTCGCCTTCGGCGCCTTCATCACCGAACAGCTGGTCTGGGTCGGCTTCATCGGCTGCCTCGCCTATCTGCTCATCGTGCTCGCCAACGAGGGGTTCGAGGTCGCGCTGCGCCCGCCGGCGGCGATCGCCCGCGCGGTGATGTCGAGCCTCGGCATGCGACGCGAATCGCTGCAGCAGCTGGCCGTGCTGCTCGCCGGCGTCACCAGCGTCTGCGTCGTCGTCACGGCGATCCTGCTGATCCTCGCGCCGTGGGGCATCGAATCTGACGACATGCTGACGAATTTCCGTTCGGCGTTCTTCGGCTTCAAGATCGGCGACGTCACGATCTCGCTGTCGAGCATTGCGCTGGCGCTTGTGTTCTTTGCCGCCGCGCTGTTTGCGACCCGCACCGTGCAGCGCTGGCTCGAACGCAAGCTGCTGCCGCACACGCAGCTCGACACTGGTCTGCGCAATTCCATCCGCACGAGCATCGGCTATGTCGGTTTCGTCGTCGCGGCGGCGGTGGGCTTCGGCACGCTCGGCCTCTCGTTCGAGAAACTCGCGATCGTCGCCGGCGCGCTGTCTGTCGGTATCGGTTTTGGCCTGCAGTCCATCGTCAACAATTTCGTCTCCGGCCTCATCCTGCTGTGGGAGCGGGCGATCCGGGTTGGCGACTGGGTCGTGGTGGGCGACGAACAGGGCCACGTGCGCCGCATCAACGTGCGCTCGACCGAGATCGAAACGTTCGATCGCGCGACGATGATCGTGCCCAATTCCAATCTCGTCACCGGCGTCGTGAAGAACTGGGTGCGCGGCGACAAGGTCGGGCGCATCAAGATCCCGGTGGCGGTCAACCTCGTCGCCGATCCCGAGAAGGTGCGCGAGACCCTGATCGAAACCGCTAAGGCGCATGAGCTCGTCGAAAGAATTCCGGCCCCTAACGTGATGTTCATCTCGATGAGCGAAACCTTGCTGAAATTCGAGCTCC
>JAQGKM010000069.1 GCA_028290125.1 Hyphomicrobiales bacterium
AGTAATGGCCGGTCTCGGGATCGATGCCCTGCACGGCGCCGATCATCTCGGAGGCGAACAGGATGTTGTCGATCGGCACGACCTTGGCGAGCAGGTCGATGCCCGGCTGATGATAGACGCAGGTGTCGAAGTAGACGTTCTTCATCAGATATTCGACGAGCGGCGGCTTCTTCATCATCATCGACAGGCCGCGATAGCGGCCCCAGTGATACGGCACCGCGCCGCCGCCATGCGGGATGACGAATTTCAGCGTCGGGAAATCCTTGAACAGATTGCCCTGGATCAGCTGCATGAACACCGTCGTGTCGGCGTTGATGTAATGCGCGCCCGTGGCGTGGAAGTTCGGGTTGCAGGAACCCGTCACGTGGATCATCGCCGGGATGTCGAGTTCGACCAGCTTCTCGTAAATCGGGTACCAGTAGCGGTCCGTCATGGGCGGATCGGTCCAGTAACCGCCCGACGGATCGGGGTTCAGGTTCACGCCGACGAAGCCGAGCTCATTCACCATGCGCTCGAGTTCGGGAATGCAATTGGCGGGCGGTACGCCCGGCGACTGCGGCAACTGGCCGACGCCGACGAAATTGTCGGGCAGCAGCGTGCAGATGCGGTGAATGAGGTTGTTGTTGAGCTTCGTCCATTCCTGGCTCACCCATTCCGGGCCGACATGGTGGCCCATGCCGGAGGCGCGCGGCGAGAAAATGGTGATGTCGCTGCCGCGCTCTTTCTGGAAGGTGAGCTGGCGCTGGACGGAAGCGACGAGCTGTTCGTCGGTGATGCCGAGATCGTTGGTCGCGGGCTTGCGGGTGGCGTCGACGAGGCCGGCGAGCTGCTTGTCGCGGAAGGCGAACAGGGACGGCGGTTCGGTCGTGTAATGGCCGTGAATGTCGATGATCATGGTGACAGACCTCTCCTCATCCCTGAGCCTTGCGGCTCCTGTCGTTGGTCGACCCGTTGCGCGGGCTTTGCTTCTTCCTAGTTGCGCCCCGCGCCTCTGGCAAGCGGCGCGCCGCAGGGCTGTTTCCTATCATTGACAAAGCCTGCGCGGGACATGAAATCTGCGCACCCAATGAGCGATTTCGCTGCAAGGCTTCCAGAGCCTTGCGGCGCTGGCCCGCAGAAGGACGATCATGCCCACAGCCCTCATCGACGGCATTTCCACCCGCTACGAAACGCAGGGCTCGGGCCCGCCGCTGCTGATGTTCTCGCCGGGCGGCTTCGACGCGACGATCGAGAAATGGTCGGGCCTCGGCATTTACGCCAAGACCAAGCCGCTCGATCACCTGACCAGGCATTACACCTGCATCCTGTTCGACCGCCGCGAATGCGGCCAGTCGGGCGGCCGCGTCGAGCGCGTGAGCTGGAGCCATTTCGTGCGCCAGGGCGTGCAGCTTCTCGATCATCTCAAGGTCGACAAGGCGCATATCATGGGCGGCTGCATGGGCTGCTCGCCCGTGATCGCGATGGGCACGCAGGCGCCCGAGCGCGTGCTGTCGATGGTGATCTACTGGCCGGTCGGCGGGCCGAAGTATCGCCTGTCGAGCCACCAGCGCTTCGCCGAACATCTCGCCTTCGTGCACCAGAACGGCATGCAGGCGGTGGTCGATCTCGTGCAGCGCGACGGCAAGGCGTTCGGCGCCGATCCGCGCGGCGGGCCGTGGGCCTCGGTCATCAAGGCGGATCTCGCCTTCGCCGAAACCTATGCGCAGCTCGATGTGGAGAAATACAAGCTGACGGTGGTGGGCATGGTGCGCGGCCTGATCGACCGTGACACGGCGCCGGGCGCAGAACCCGAAGACCTGATGCGCTCCGACATCCCGGCGCTGATCGTGCCGGGCGCCGACAATTTCCACGCGACCTCCGCCGCGCGGTATTTGCAGGAATGCCTGCCGAAGTCGCGGTACTGGGACATGCCGGTCGCGGGACAGAGCGAGGACGCGACGCAGAAGGAGCTGCTGGGGTTCCTGGGGAGCGTGTAGTCGCCTCGTCGCGCGCGCCCCTCTCCCGCGCTGGCGGGAGAGGGTGGCATGCGAAGCATGACGGGTGAGGGCGTCAGCAAACGGCAGTGCGCTCATTCATCGAACTGCCCTCATCCGTCGCGCGTTGCGCGCCACCTTCTCCCGCCAGCGCGGGAGAAGGGATAAAAAAAGGCGTCCCGCGAGGGACGCCTTTTTCAATTCAGCGGAGTGGAAAACTTAATCCATCCACGGCATCAGCGAGACGTGGATCACGTCCGGCGCGCCCATGCCGCCCACCGACTTGATGGCGTATTCCGCATCCTTCAGGCCGAAGCGGTGCGTCGTCATCATGTCGATCGGGAAGCGCTGCGAGGCAAGCTGCTCGAGCGCGAGCTCGCAGGCCTTGTAGCTGTGGCCGCGGGCCGACTTCAGCGTGATGTACTTCACCGTCATCTTGCCGACGGGGAAGTTCGGGAAGTCCGCCATTTCGCCCTGAATGATCATCGTGCCGCCCTTGCGCTTCAGGGCTTCGATGCCAAGCAGGATCGGCGCGGTGCCGGCGCCGGCCGTGCAATCGAGCACGACGTCCACGCCCTTGCCGCCGGTGATCTCCTTGATCCGTTCGACCGGATCTTCTTCCTGCACGTTGATGACGTAATCGGCGCCCATGATCTTGGCGCAGTCGAGACGCGCCTTGTCCTTGTTGGTGCCGGTGACGATGATCAGCGACGCGCCGGCC
>JAQGKM010000071.1 GCA_028290125.1 Hyphomicrobiales bacterium
AGCGTCAGGCGCAGATACCGGCCCTGGATGGGTTCGAGACGCGCGCTCATGACGACGCCGCGCGGGGCAGGGCGAGCAGGTCCTTGAAGAACAGCAGGCTCGACATGAAGGGGTGAAGGTCACCCTCGAGAACGAAACGCTGCGCCTTCGTGAGCGCGAAGATGTCGTGAAAGCCGGGCGCGGGCTCCGCCTCCCAGAAGGCCGACCACGCCTGCGCGTCGCCGCGCAAGGCGAAACGCCAGGAGCGCATGAGCAACGGCCCGGGCGTGAGCTCCAGGCGAGCGTCGGCGAGATCTGCGTGCAAATGCGTCTCGCCGATCTGCAGCAGGAAGGAACAGCGCAGGCCGGCCCCGCGCCTTTGCAGGTTCGGCGCATGCGCGAGCAGCGACGGAATCGCTTTCGCCTGCGCTACGGCGCTGTCCTCCACGGCGTTCTCCCCCTACATTGGCAGGGTCAAGATCACGGCAGCGTCCTTGACAGGCAATTTCATTCTGGTTAGCCCGGTTTTACAATAACTCACAGGTCTGCCATGGGACGGACGATACCGCCACTCAATCCGCTGCACGTTTTTGCAGTGGCTGCGCAGTTCGGCAATTTCACTGCGGCAGGCGAGGCGCTGGGCGTGACGCCGTCGGCGGTCAGCCGGCAGATCGCCGTTCTCGAATCCTATCTCGAAACCCGGCTTTTCCATCGCGGCGCCAGCGCCAACACGCTCACCGACACCGGACGCGCCTATTTCGAACAGATCGCGCCGGCCTTCGACATGCTGTCCCTCGCGACCCAGGCGATCCGCGACAGCCACGGCTCGACGCCGCTCAAGATCCGCGTGCTGGCCACCTTCGGGATGCGGTTTCTCATTCCGCGCCTCTCCGATTTCCGGGCGCAGCATCCCTCCATCCACCTGAGCATCGACACCGGCTTTGCGCCGGCGGACTTCAGCCGCGCGGACATCGACATCTCGATCCAGCTCGGCGATGGAAACTGGCCCGGCACGCAATCCAAGCATCTGTTCGACAGCACCATCCAGCCGGTGTGCGGCGCACAACTCGCCAAGGCGGCGGGCGCCGTGAAGAAGACCTCCGATCTCGCCAAATGGCCGCTGCTCTACTCGCGCAATCGCCCCGACGACTGGGCCTTCTGGCTGCGGACGCGCGGCGAATCCGAAACCCTGCTGGCGCGCGCCGAGATGGTCGAGTTTTCCAACTCCCTTCTGATGTACCAGGCGGCCGGTGAGGGCGTCGGCGTGGCGCTCGGCCAGCTCCCGATCCTGTCGAGCGATGTCGAGAGCGGGCGCCTGACGCCGCTGCTCGGGCCGGCGGTGCCGCAAGGCGCCTATTACGCCGTCTGGCGGTCCGGCGCGGGACCGAACCGCAAGATGCGGCACTTTCTGTCCTGGCTCGACCGCGAGCTGATCACGGCATTCGGCGCCCCCGCCAGCGCCGACAGTGCTTGAACAAAAAGTCAAAGGCATTTGTCCGAAACGAAGTTGTGAGCCGCGTGCGGCCACCTATGCTCTGCGCACATTGATGGATGGGCGAAGAGCAGGTTTCGATGGGCGATTACGACAAGGGACTGGAGACCCGACGCAAGATCCTGGGCGACGCCTGGGTCGATCGAAGTCTCACCAACCGTAACGAATTCAATTCCGAGTTTCAGAGCTTCATCACCCGCTACGTCTGGGACGAAGTCTGGAACCGCCCCGGCATCGATCACAGGACGCGTCGTTACATGGTGCTGTCGACCATGATGGCGCTTGGCCGCTGGGAAGAATTCAAGCTGCATGTCGGGGCCGCCATGCGCGTCGGCTTCACGCAGAGCGACATCAAGGAAATCATCATCCAGCAGGCTGTCTATTGCGGCGTCGCGTCGGGCAATCACGCGATGGCCGAAGCGCAGCGCGTGTTCGATGACATGGACCGCGAGGAAAAGACGTCATGATCATCGACGCGCACGCGCATTATGTGCCCTGGTCCATCGTGGAGGCCCTGCAGAACGGCGGTCTTCGCCAGTTCCCGTCCGTGCAGATGAGCGTCGAAGGCGAAGCCGTGCGCTTCGCCTTTGCGGGAGATCAGGCCAAGCGGCCGGTGCCGAAAGGCATGCATGATGCGCAGGGTCGCCGCCAGTGGCTCGCCGCGCATCGCGTCGACAAGCAGGTCGTCGGCGGCTGGCTCGACATGTTCGGCTATGACATTCCGGCTGAAGAAGGCGCGGACTGGAGTCGTTTTCTCAACGAGCAGATGTTGAAGGGCGTCCGCGATCATTCCTTCTTCGTTCCGCTCGCGACGGTGCCGATGCAGAGCGGCAAGCATGCCGCCAAGGTGCTGAGCGAAGCACTCGACGCGGGTTTTCATGGCGCGATGATCGGCACGCAGCCCAAGGGTGCGAAAGGCGTGCTGGACGATCCCGATCTCGACGCGTTCTGGGAAGTCGCGTCCGAGCGCAAGGCGACGCTCTTCGTGCACCCGACGTTCGGCGCGCGCGACGACCGGCTCAAGGAATACGGTCTCGTCAGCGCCATCGGGCGCCTGACCGACACCAGCATCGCGGTCGCGCGGCTGCTCTATTCGGGCCATCTGCTGCGCTATCCCGGCGCGAACCTGATCCTGTCGCATGGCGGCGCGGCCCTGCCGATGGCGCTGGGCCGTCTGCGGCGCAGTTTCGCGACGGCGCCCGCCGACAATGCCGATCCGTACGAGGGCTTCCAGAAGCTGTACTTCGACACCGTCGTCTACGATCCGGCCACCATCCGTTTCATCGCCGAACTCGCCGGGGCCGACAAGATCGTGCTCGGCACCGATCAGCCCTTCGTCATCGGCGAAGACCATCCGGTCGAATTCCTGGAATCCTGCAAGTTCGATGCAGCCACCAGCGCGGCGATCGGCGGGGGCACGGCGCAACGCCTTTTCGGGATCAAGGAGTAAGCATGCTGCGGGTCGCGATGCGGGTGAACGGCGCCGAGGTGAGCGGCGAGATCGAGGCGCGGACGCTGCTGGTCGAATTCCTGCGCCAGCATCTGGGACTGACGGGCACGCATGTCGGCTGCGACACCACGCAATGCGGCTGCTGCACCGTGCACGTCAACGACGTCGGCATGAAATCCTGCACGCTTCTGGCGATCGGCTGCGATGGAGCCGACATCACCACGATCGAGGGATTGGCGAGACCGGACGGGCTGCATCCGATGCAGGCGGCGTTTTGCGACAACCATGGTCTGCAATGCGGTTTCTGCACGCCGGGCATGATCATGTCGGCCACCGACATGGTGCGCCGGAAGGGCCACGATCTCGACGCGGCCACCGTGCGCAAGGAACTCGAAGGCAATATCTGTCGATGCACGGGCTATCATAACATCGTCAAGGCCGTGCAGGCCGGCGCCGCCGCCATGAAGACGGCCTGAGCGCATGCGCGATTTCACCTACCATCGTCCAAAGACGCTCGATGACGCCGCCGCGCTGCTGGCTGTTGAAGATTCGAGGCCGATGTCGGGCGGCATGAGCCTGCTGCCGTCCATGAAACTGCGGCTCAGCGATTGGGCGCACATCGTCGACCTCGCCGCCGTGCCGAACCTTTCGGGCGTGCGCGAGGAGGGCGGCCAGATCGTGGTCGGCGCGCGCACGACCCACGTGCAGGTCGCGACATCGCAGCTCCTGCACGCGCGGCTGCCGGCGCTCGCGGAGCTGGCCGAAGGCATCGGCGATCCCCTCGTGCGCAATCGCGGAACGATTGGCGGCTCGATCGCCAACGCAGATCCGGCAGCCGATTATCCCAGCGCCGTTCTCGCCCTGCGGGCGACGATCGTGACCAACCTACGCGAGATCTCCGGCGACACTTTCTTCAACGGTCTGTTCGAGACGGCGCTCGAGCCGTGCGAGATCGTTACGGCGGTCCGCTTCGCCCGCGCGCGCCGCGCGGCTTACGCGAAATATCGCCACCCGGCGTCCCGCTACGCCGTCGTCGGCGCCTTCGTCGCGCAATACGACGATGAGGTGCGGGTCGCCGTCACCGGGGCGTCGTCGCATGTGTTTCGCATCGCCGAAATCGAGGCCCTGTTGCGTGACAACTTTTCGGTCGCCGCCATCGAGTCCGTCGCGCCGACGCTGCCTGCGATGAACGCCGACCTCTTCGCGAGCGCCGACTACCGCGCGCACCTCGTCGTCGAGATGGTCCGCCGCGCGGTGGCGGCGGCGTCTTCTCGCAACGCATTGGCGGATTGATGATGGATGACGTGACCAAGCCTGCCGGCATCGGCGCTTCCGTGCGCCGCAAGGAAGACCAGCGTCTGGTGACAGGCCACGGCTGCTTCAGCGACGACTTCCGCGCGCCGGGCGAACTCTTCGCGGTGTTCCTCCGCTCGCCTCATCCGCACGCTCGCATCGTCGCCATCGATCCCTCGGCCGCGCTGGCCGTCGAGGGCGTCAGGGCCGTGCTGTCGGGCGCCGAGCTGACCGCCGACGGGATCAAGCCGCTGCCGCATCACATCTGGGCGCTGCATCCAGCCGACATCGCCATGCCCAACACGGACGGGTCCGAGACCTTCACCGCGCCGCATCACGCGATGGCGATCGACAAGGTCCGGCACGTCGGCGAGATCGTGGCGATGATCGTCGCGACGTCGATCGCCATCGCCAAGGACGCCGCCGATCTCGTGCAGGTCGACTATGACATCCTGCCGTCCGTCACCAACACCTGGGACACGGTGGAGGCGGACGCGCCGGTTCTGTGGGAGCAGAACGGCTCCAATGTGTGCGGCGACGTGGAAGTCGGCGACCGCGCCGCGACCGAGAAGGCCTTCGCGCAGGCCGCGCATGTCGCGCGCATCCGCACGTGGGTCCAGCGCGTCGCGGGCGTGCCGATGGAGCCGCGCGCCGCGCTGGCGGAGTTCGATCCCGCGACAGGTCGCATGACGCTGTCGGCCGGCAGCGGCGGGTCCGTGCGCCTCAAGCACGATCTCGCCTTCATGATCGGCGCGCCGCCAGAAGACGTTCGCGTCATCATGAAGGACGTCGGCGGAAACTTCGGCACGCGCGGCATGATCTATCCGGAGTTCTGTCTTGTCGCCTGGGCGTCGCGACGCCTGCAGACGCCCGTCAAATGGACGGCCGAGCGCAGCGAGTCGTTTCAGAGCGATTACCAGGCGCGCGATCTCGCGGTCGTGGCGGAACTCGCGCTCGACGCGAGCGGCAAGTTTCTCGCCATGCGTGGATCCAACATCGGCAACGCCGGCGCGCATACGTCGAACTTCTCGCCGCTGCAAAAGGGCGTCGAAATCATGACGAGCATCTACGACGTGCCGGCGGCCTGTTTCCGCGCGCGCCCCGTCGTCAGCAACACGCTGCCCACGCGTCCCTACCGCAGCGCGGGCCGTCCCGAAGTCATGTTCGTGATGGAGCGGCTGATCGACATCGCGGCCGCCGAGTTCGGCTTCGACCGCGTCGAACTGCGGCGCCGGAACTTGCTGCAAAAGGCGCAGCTGCCCTACGACAATCCGCTGGGCATGACGTTCGACAACGGGGACTACCACACCGTCATGGAGCAGGTGCTCGAGCTCGGCGACTGGCGTGGTTTCGAGGCCCGGCGCGCCGATGCGAAACGGCGCGGCAAGCTGCGCGGCATCGGCCTCGCCAATTACGTCGACACCGCCACGGGCGTTCCGCGCGAGCGCGCCGAAGTCACCGTGCGGCCGGACGGGCAGGTGGATGTCGTCATCGGGACGATCTCGCAGGGGCAGGGACACGAAACGAGTTTTGCGCAGCTCGCCACCGAGTTTCTTCATGTTCCGATCGAGCAGGTGAACATCATCACGGGCGACACCGATGTGGTGAAGTTCGGCGGTGGCACGCATTCGGGACGCGGCATGCGCCTCGCCAGCATCGTCATCTGGAAGGCGTCGAACGAGATCATCGCGAAGAGCAAGAGGCTCGCGGCGCTTGTCCTGGGCGGCGCGCCAGACGACGTCCTCTTCGAGCGCGGGCGCTTGCGGCTCGGCGAAAAGTCCCTCTCGCTCTTCGACGTCGCGCGCGCAGCGGCGGAACGCAACGATCTTCCGGACGATCTGCGTGCGCCGCTCTGCGCCGTCTGCGACGAGAGCGTCAACGAAGCCGCGTTCCCCTACGGTTCGCACGTTTGCGAGGTCGAGATCGACCCCGCGCTCGGGACGGTCGAGATCGTGAATTATTCCACCACCGACGATGTCGGACGCGCCGTGAACCCGATGATCATCCACGGGCAGACGCATGGCGGCATCGCGCAGGGCGTCGGTCAGGCGTTGATGGAACAGATCGTCTACGACCGCGACACCGGACAGCTCCTGACCGGGTCGTTCATGGACTACACCATGCCGCGCGCCGACAACTTTCCGTTCTTTCAGGCTGCGTTCGCCGAAATCCCCTGCACGACACATCCGCTTGGCATCCGTCCGGCCGGCGAGGGCGGCACCACGCCGGCGCTCGGCGTGACGATCAACGCCGTGGTGCATGCGCTTCAGGAGTTCGGGGTCACGCACATCGACATGCCGGCGACGCCGGAAAAGATCTGGCGGCTGATCCAGCAAGGCGCGAAGGCGACGTGACGCACGCATTTCCAACTCGGTCGCGTTGCTGGCATAGTTGGCTCAAGCAACAGACGTGACACGGGAGAGAAGCATGCGGCTGAAGATCATCGCTGGCGTAACCTTGGCCTTGTTGACCAGCATGGCGTTTTCGGCTGCAGCGCAGGATTATCCGAACCGGCCCGTCAAATTCGTCGTGCCTTTCGCGGCTGGTGGCGGCAACGACATTGTCGCGCGGATCGTCGGCGAGAAAGTCAGCGAACTGTGGAAGACCCCGGTCGTCATCGAGAACCGCGCCGGCGCGGGCGGCAACTCGGGCGCGGAGTTCGTGAATGCGGCGACGCCGGACGGCTACACGCTGTTTTTCTCGACCCAGGGTCCGCTCGCCGTCAACAGAAGCCTGTACAAGCAGATCCGCTACAACCCTGACGCCTTCACGCCGATTTCGCTCGTGGCGATCTCGGCCAATGTGCTGGCCGCGAGCTCCAAGACGAGCTGGACGTCGCTGAAGGAGCTGATCGACTACGCGCGCGCCAATCCCGACAGGGTGACGTACGCATCTTCTGGCGCCGGAACGACGGCGCATCTGGCTGCCGAAATGCTCAACAGCATGGCGCAGATCAAGATGATCCATGTGCCCTATCGCGGCACCGGGCCGGCCGTGACCGATCTCGTCTCCGCGCAGGTCGACGTCATGTTCGCGGAGATTTCCGCCGTCGGCCAGTTCGTGGAATCGGGCGACGTCAAGGCGCTGGGCATCGGCAGCGAAACGCCGGAACGCTCCATGCCGGGCGTCCCGCCGATCTCGCGCGAGTTGCCGGGCTTTGCGGCCGCGACCTGGTACGGCGTCGTGGGGCCGCGCGGCCTGCCCGACACGATCATTCGTGAAGTCTCGTCCAGGATCAACCAGGCGCTGCAGGACCCAGGGCTGAAGGCCAAACTGGAGAAAATCAGCGTGACGCCGCTCGGCGGTTCTCCGGCCGACCTGACGAAGTATATGGGCGAAGAAAAAGACCGCTGGGCCAAGGTCATCCGCGACGCCAACATCAAGATCGACTGACGCGCGCTCGGGCGGTGCTTGGAACGCAAGTGATCATTCGCGCGTATGCACGTGCGACCCGCGATGGCCGGTCCACGCGCCATCGCTCATCATTTGAAGGATCACGCCCGATGCAGCTCAATTCCGCACTCAGAGTCGGTTTCCTCGCCATGGCGGCGCTGGTTGGTGGGGCGTCGGTTTCCAATGCTGCGGAAGGCTCTGTCAGCATCCGCATCCTGAAGGCCGGCTTCGTCGTTGGCGGATCGGCCGGCGAGGGCGTGTTGACGTTCAATGGCCGCCGCTATCCGCTGTCGATCGGCGGCCTGAGCTACGGCTTTACCTTCGGCGCCTCGGAGACGCGCTTTCGCGGTCGCGTCACGAACATCCGCCGTGCCTCGGATATCGCGGGCGTCTATGCCCAAGGCGGCGCGGGCGCGGCAGTCGGACGTGGCGCGCAGGTCATCGTGCTGACCAACCAGAAGGGCGCCATTCTGGAGCTGACCGGCGCGCAGAGCGGCCTCATCGTCAGTCTCGACCTGAGCGGGCTGGCGCTGTCGCTGAAGTAACGCGCTTCACGTTGCAGGTCGGCGGCGAAAACAGATCGCGGGATGGCATTCATGCTGTTCCGCGCTTTTTGTATCGACGCGCTTTGTCGGTGGTTCGTGACGCGAGCAGCGATTTAGGTGGCGTCCGCTAAGCCGCAAACACTTTCGATCGAGGGTTCGATGCCCGCCGATGAAGCACGATAAACCGCGCTCAAACCGCAGCATCGAACTTGGCTGTGTGTGCGCAGCAGCGTGCTTTGTCCTAGTCGCCAGCCAGCACCTTGCGCAGGCGGAGCACGACCGCTTCCGGCGCAGACTGAATTTCTGCGATCAACTGCGCAATCTCGGGCCCGCTTACAGGATTGATCTCGAGCCCGATGCGCTTCGCGTCGGCGAGAAAGGCCTTGTCCTGCATTGTGGCGTCGAAGGCCTGCTGAAGGGCTTGCACCCGATCGGGCGGTACGTCCGGCGGCAATGCGATCGGGCGGGCCATCTGAAATTTTTTCGCGAAAAACCGAAACATGCTGCTGACAGATTCGTCCTGCGAGAGTTCGATCGCGGTTGGCACATCGGGGATTTCGGCCGCGCGGGTTGCGCCGAACTGGACGAGGATCCTGACGCGGCGGTCACGGACCCAATCGGGTTTCGTGACCAGGAGATTGGTCAGGCCGGTGCTGTTGCCCTGCACCTCGCCGCGATCGACGGCGATGAAAATATCATTCTGGCCGTTGTAGCCGGTCACGATCTCGCTCTTTGCGCCGAGCAACTGGTTCAGCATGAAGGGAAGCGAAAAATTGTCGGCCGAGCGGCCTGTTGCCCCCAACACGACCTTGCGCGTTTTCAGGTCCTCGAAGCTGCCGGCCGCCGACGCGAGGGTGAACAGGATTTGCGGCTCCTGAACCGGCGAACCGACCCAACCGAACTTGCCGATGTCGAACGAGACGTTTCCGCCTTCTTTCGATAGGAGCTTGAGCCTCGGCTCCAACGGCACGTTGTTGTTCGGCATACCCATTGCTGTGCCGTCGCGCGAGGCGCGGGCGTAGAGGTAATTCGTCATGATCAGACTGGTCGCGCCCGGCATGTTCTCGACGACGATCGAAGCATTGCCCGGAATGTGTCGTGGCATGTGCGTCGCGAGCAGGCGGCCGGGAATATCGTATCCCCCACCGGCGGCCGCGCCGATGATCAGTCGGATCGACTTGCCGCGATAGAAATCGGCCACGGCGTCCGCCCGGGCCGGGGAAGTTGCGAGCAGGGCTAGAGTCAGCCCAGCAAAGCAAGAGCGGCCAATCATCGCGAGGCCTCCCGAGACGATAGCGAGGCGAGCAACCGGCCATGACCCGCGATAGCGTCGCTGATCCCAAGCTTTCGAAACGCCTGAAAGAAATTGGCGTGCGTATAGGCCACCGCCGTCACGCCGGTCTCGCGCTCGATCGCATCCACCGCCTGCGCGGCCTGCCACTGCGGGCAGGGAAGATAGACTGCATCGCATCGTCCCGCCGCCGCCAGCACCTGCTTGGTGAAGCCTAGAATCTCATCAGGCGATTGCTTCTGGATGTCTTTGAAGGGCATGTTGGTGCCCTCAGCGCGCACGACCTCGAATCCGAACGATTCAAGATAGTTTTTCATCGCTTCATTATGGCCCGGCGGATAGCATGACGCGATGGCGATGCGTTGCGCGCCCATGTGGCGCAAGCCTTCCATTCCCGCGCGGACGCCCGTTGTTGCAGGAACACCGGACGCCGACTCGATCTCGCTGACAATGGTCTGCTCGTAGCCCTTGCCGCGCGCCACCACGAGAGGGCCGCCGCCATGTATGATGAAATCGACATTGCGTGAGCCAAGGTATCCGGCGGCGCCCTTGACCTGCGCGAGCCCCTTTTCAAATTCTTCAGAGCGCCAGTCGTCAATTGCGCATGTCATGCCGACAAGACCGACACCGTCGGGCGCGAAGCGATAAAATTCATAAGGCAGAACTTCCATGACGGTTGGCGAGATATAACCAATCCGTGCGCGCCATCCGAACATGCAGTTCTCCCTTTTTATCGCGCTGCTGTGGCTTGATCAGCGCGCGGCCCGCCTTGGCGAATGCAGCGCCGCGTGACCTGACAGACGTTAATGGAGCGGCTGCCCTAACCCTTGATGACAAGCGCCGCCGACAAGGTCTTTCTGCGCTGCGGCATGCCGCCCTCCCGATTTTTTCTTTGTCGGAAGCGTAAGCTCGCGCTGCCGTCTGTCAACTGCGTCCGCCGGAATGCGGCGCGCGCAACGAAAATCTAGACGCAACTGCGGCGGGTGCGCGGAGTTGATGGCACACCTCACTCAAAGGAGGCACCCCATGCGCAAGGTCTTGTTTGCTTTGGTCTCGCTCGCAGCGCTTGCTGCCGTTCCGGGCGAGGCGCTTGCGCTCAAGCGTTCGACGGCCGTGGGTGCGGGAGCGGGCGCGGTAACGGGCGCGGTTGTCGGTGGCCCGGTTGGCGCCGTGGTAGGTGGTGCTGCCGGGGGCTATGTCGGTTCGCGCTACTACGGCCGTCGGCAGGTGCGGCACCACTCGCGCCGTCAACGCCGCTAAGCGAAAGCAGCAGCGCTCATGAGGCGCTGTGGCGCCGTCGAATGCTGCGCGGGCGGCGCCTGCGCTAGCGCAGTTTGGCGATCTTGATGGAATCCAGCTTCGCGCGGTCCTTGATGGATTCGTCACTGCGCGTCATGGCCTTCGAGATTGCTTTCAGCGCCATGCCTTTTTTGGCGAGCAGTTTGAGCTTCTCAATCTCTTCAAATGTCCAAGGCTGACGGTGCCGTTCAAATCGCTCCACTTAAACTCTCGCTTCTTTGACTCGTGTATTCTTCATACGGACAGGCTCGCGCCTCGTCCGGCGTGTTGCGAGGAGCTCAATAGCAACTTCGGTTGCGGCTTCCGCTCATGCTTGTGGTCACACTCGGGCGTGTTGTCACGCCCGAGTTTCCGCGGCTCGCGAGATCACGAGGGCAACCGACCGTCCGGCGTCGAGTCGTCGACCGCCCGTGGCAGGTCTTTCGACAAGCGCGCAACAATCTCCTCGCGCGAAAGACCGGTTTGCTTTTGCAAAGCGTCCATCACGTCGGGGCCGATCGCGGTTTCCAGGTGCGGCGGAGGGAGCTCCTTGTTGGGTCCGGAGCTGACCCATGAGTCCGCTGCCTCACCGTGGCCATTCTGGCGAAAGCGCTCCAGCAACTCACCAAGCCCGCCACCCAGCAGGCCGCCCATCGTGCCGGACGCGGCTCCGCCCTCTGTCGCGCCGCCCGTCTGGCCTCGCAGCAATTCTGCGAGCTTGTCTCGATTTTGATATCCGGCGACAGCAAGCAGGCCCAAGAGGGCCGTCATTGAAGGAAATCCGCGGCTCATGATGGTGCTCCTTGTTGGCGGATATTAACCCGTTAACAAATGCGGGGTTCCGCCATGAGCAGCCGAGCTTGCGGGGCGCGTATCGAGCTTCCGACAACATCGGAAACGCGCGTCTGGAATTTCGATGGGCTTGATAGTGGTGCCGCAAGAGGGATTCGAACCCCCTCATTACGAAGCGACCATTCAAATTGTGAAGCCAGTGCTTCGGAGCGATTGCTCGTTCGTGCTGTTGCGCGCTTTTTCATTCTCCAGGATATTTCGTGGTTCCGCGAGCAACGCACGGCGATGTATCAGGTGGAACCACTATGCGACCAAAAAGACTGTGGCAACTGCAACCCAGTTGTAACCGGGCGCGCCATTATCAGCGATGGTCCACTCGGCCGTTTGCGCGGCCGAGTGGGTTGTACCGCTATCTATAAAGTTACACGTCAACTGGACCGCGCTTAGGTGGTCGTCAGAGTTGCCCCCAGTCGTATTCAAGAACTGCGTGCAGGGCGCCCGGCCGCGCCCTGCCTCTTTGGGGTTCAATCGCCGATATGGTAACGCGCTCGCTCGCGTGCGACCTCGTCGGCAGTGTATGCCGGCGCGGACTGGTCGAAAGAAGACCACCCGCTCGCCCGATAAGCGTCGCCTCTTGCG
>JAQGKM010000116.1 GCA_028290125.1 Hyphomicrobiales bacterium
CTTGCATCGCTTCCGGCTGTGGTCGCGGCGGTTCAACCAGGCCGCGCTGCTAGCGAAGGGCGTGGCCCACCAAACCGGCCTCCCCTATGCGCCGCTGGCCCTGCGGCGCGTCAAGCGCACCCGCCCGCAGGTTGGGCTGACGCGCGACGCCCGCGCCGCCAATGTGCAGGGCGCTTTCAAGGCGCCGCCGGAGGCGCGAGCGCTGCTGGCCGGGGCCCGCGTGCTGCTGGTCGATGATGTGCTGACCTCCGGGGCGACGCTGAACGCCGCCTCCCGCGTCCTGCTGCGCGCCGGGGCGGCCCGCGTCGACGTGCTGACCTTCGCGCGGGTTGTGACGGGCACGTGACAAGCCATATAAGGATGCCGACCAACAAGGAACCCGTCATGCAGCCCGTGACCATCTACACCAAGGCGACCTGCGGCTATTGCCAGCGCGCCAAGATGCTCCTGACCCAGAAGAACGTGCCGTTCAACGAGATTCCCGTCGATGGCGATTCCGCCAAGCAGCAGGAGATGAGCCAGCGCGCGGGCGGCGGCTGGACCGTGCCGCAGATCTTCATCGGCGACCAGCATGTCGGCGGCAGCGACGACCTGCATGCGCTGGAGCGCGCCGGCAAGCTCGACGCGCTCCTGAACGGCTGAGGCAAGATGATCAAGTATTCCCTCGTCTGCGACGCGTCCCACGAATTCGAAAGCTGGTTTCCCGGCAGCGAATCCTATGAGGAACAGGTGCGACGCGGGTTTGTCGAATGTCCGTTCTGCCAAAGCACCAGGGTCACGAAGGCGATCATGTCTCCCAACGTCGCCCGCAAGGATCGCGCGGCGGCGCCGGCCGATGCGCCGGCGCCCGCCCTGCCGGCCGTCGCTCCGCCGCCGCAACAGGTCGCGCTGCTCGACGAGAAGCAGCAGCACCTGCGCGCCATGATGCGCGAATTGCACGAGAAGATCGTCGCCTCCAGCGACGACGTCGGCGAATCCTTTCCCGAGGAAGCCCGCAAGATGCACGACGGCGAAACGCCGACGCGCTCGATTCGCGGCAAGGCGAGCTTCGAGGAAGCACGCTCGCTGCTCGACGAGGGAATTCCCGTGATGCCGATCCCCGATCTGCCCGAAGAACGGAACTGAGCATGGCCCGTCCCGTCTTCGTAAACGCCGCGACAGCGCAGAGCGTCGCGGTTTTCTCCTATCAGGAGATCATCGGCGACGGGTTCTACAAGCTGCCGGTCCTGCGCACCCTGCGGGCCGCCTTTCCGGCTGCGCGGATCACCTGGATCACCACGCGCGACACGGTGTTCGCCAGCAAGCTCGCGCCGCTGACCGCCGGGCTGATCGACGAGTTTCGCCAGCACTGCGGCATCGGCGAGACTGTCGCCGGCATGTTCAAGCCGATGCCTTTCCGCGAGCCCTATTCCCTCATCATCGACACGCAGAGCGTGGTCTTTCGCACGCTCACGCTGCGGCGCCTGCCGCACGGCGCCTTCGTGTCCCCGGCGGCGAATTTCCTGTTCTCGAATTTCAAGCCGAAAGCCGGCCGCGTGCGCCCGCGCCACATGGTCGATCGCCTGACCGAGCTGATCGAGCTCGCCGCCGGCCCCGTCCGCGCGGAGCTGCCGCCCGTGCCGGTGCCGGCCGATCTCCTCGCCCGCGCCGCCCTGACCCTGCCGGATGGCGCGCGCTACGTCGCCCTGGCGCCTGGCGCCGGAAAGCGCGTGAAATGCTGGCCGCTCGACAATTTCATAGCGCTCGCCCGCGCGCTGCAGGCGAGCGGCTTCACACCCGCCTTCGTCATCGGGCCGGACGAGACCGAATGGGTCGCGCCGCTGCGCGAGGCCGTGCCGGGCGCGCTGTTTCCCGAACAGGCCGACGTCTGGGACGCCGGCTTCTCGCCGCTGCGCACCATGGCGATCGCGCGGCGCTGCGCGGCGGCGGTCGCCAACGACGCGGGCGTCAGCCACATGTTCGGCGCCGCCGACATTCCGCTGCTGACGCTCTTTGGCCCGACCGACTCGGAAAAATTCCGCCCGCGCGTGACGCATGGCCGCGTGCTTCGCGCCAGCGATTACGGCTCGCAGGAGACGCGCGCCATTCCGCTCGACGCGGTGCTGCGCGAAATGAACATGCTGCTCGAAGGGCGGACGTGATGGATCTGTCCGCCTACTCGCATGTCTACGGCGTCCCGCCGGTCGATCTCGTCGGCGACATCGCCGGTTTGGCGCAGCTGTCGCCGTTCTCTCCCGGCGCGCAGGCGCTGGACGAGGCGGCGCCGCAGTCGATCGACGGACTCGTCATGCTGGCTCCCCCGGGCGCCATCGAGCGTCGTTACGCGCTTGCGCTGGCGCTCAACGCGCTCAAGCCCGGCGCACCGCTGCTGGCGCTGGCGCCCAAGGACAAGGGCGGCTCCCGGCTGGCGCAGGACCTCACCGGACTGGGCTGCGCCTTCGAGGAAAGCGCCCGGCGCCATCATCGCATCTGCCTCACGCAGGGTCCGGGCGATCCCGCCGCGCTCGCCGCCGCCATTGCGGAGGGCGCGCCGCGTCTCGACGAGACGCTCGGCCTGTGGACGCAGCCTGGCGTGTTCAGCTGGAACCGCATCGATCCCGGCAGCGCGCTGCTGATCGCCAACATGCCGCCGCTGGCCGGGCGCGGCGCCGATCTCGGCTGCGGGCTCGGCGTGCTGTCGCATGCCGCGCTCGCCTCGCCAAAGGTCAAGAGCCTGCTGATGATCGACCTCGACCGCCGCGCCCTCGAATGCGCCAAGCGCAATGTCGCGGATGCGCGCGCCGCCTTCATGTGGGGCGACGGACGCAAGGTGCCGAAGACGCTCGAAACCAATGCGCTCGATTTCGTCGTGATGAATCCGCCCTTTCATGAAAGCGGCCACGAGAACCGCACGCTCGGCCAGAGCTTCATCCAATCGGCCGCCGCCATGCTGCGCACCGGCGGCGTGCTGTGGCTCACCGCCAACCGGCATCTGCCCTACGAGTCGATCCTGAAACCGCTGTTCAAGCGCGCGACGCTGATCAAGGAAGCCGGCGGCTTCAAGATCTACCAGGCGCAGAAGTGAGCAAGGTCCCGACCCTGCGGCTCGACCGCCTGCTCGCCAATCTCGGCTACGGCTCGCGCCGCGAGATCCAGATGCTGGTGAGCCGCAGCTGTTTCCGGCTCGATGGCGAAGTGCTGCGCAAGGTCGACCAGAAAATGGCGCTGACGCCCGACCTCTGCGAACGCCTGCAATATTTCCGCGAGCCGCTCGATCCGTTGCCGGGCCTCGTGCTGATGATGAACAAGCCGCAGGGCGCGACCTGTTCGCACAACGAGGCGGGCGATCTCGTCTATCGCCTGCTGCCCGAGCGCTGGCAGAAACGCGAGCCGAAGATCTCGACCGTCGGGCGCCTCGACAAGGACACGACGGGCCTGCTGCTGCTGACCGACGACGGCGACTGGCTGCATCAGGTGATCTCGCCCAAGCGGCACGTGCCCAAACGCTACCGCGCGACGCTCGACCGCGATCTGCGTGGCGACGAAGGCGCGCTCTTCGCCTCGGGCGAGCTGCAGCTCGAAAGCGAAAAAACGCCCTGTCTGCCGGCGTTTCTTGAGGTTCTGTCACCGCGCGAGGCGGTGCTGACGCTGACGGAAGGCCGCTACCACCAGGTCCGCCGCATGTTCGCGGCCGTCGGCAATCACGTGACGGCGCTGCACCGGCTGAGCATCGGCGGGCTCACGCTGCCGGACGATCTGGCGCCGGGGGGCTATCGCGTGCTGAGCGAGGATGAAAAAGCGGCGGTGCTGGATTAGCCTCGTCATCGCGGGCGCAGCGAAGCAATCCATCTGATGGCGGCCGCCACAAGATGGATTGCCGCGTCGAAGCGCTCCTCGCAATGACGATGGAAAACCTTACTCCAGCGGCGTGGTCGTCCCCGCGCCCGGTCCGGCGCCAAGATCGGCGCCCGTGACCGGATCGGCCGCAGGATCCGACAGCGTGCGTTTCGCCATCGCGTCCAGCGCCTTCTTCTGCGGCGCCTTCAGCTTCACGCTCGCGAGACCGTCGCCGCCGTCGAGCGGGATCCGCTCTTCGATGTCGTCGACGCGAGTCCATTGCGGGCCTGAGTTCCAGGGACCTTCGACATCGCCGTCGCCCTTCGACGTGTTCACATACATGTCGGCGAAGGGTTCGATGCCCGGCAGCTTTCCGGGCGGGAAGTTCGGCTCGATCGCATAGAGCGCCTTCTCGAACGACTTCTGATGCGCGATCTCGCGCGTCATCAGGAAGCCCAGCGCATCCTTGATGCCGACGTCGTCCGTGACGTTGATCAGGCGCTCGTAGACGATCTTGGCGCGCGATTCGGCGGCGATGTTGGAGCGCAGGTCGCAGGCGGGATCGCCGATGGAATCGATGTAGGCCGCCGTCCACGGCACGCCCGACGAATTGGTCAGCGACGGCCCGCCGCCATAGAGCAGCGCCTCGGTGTGGCTGGAACAGCCGGCCGACAGCGAACGGTAAAGATCCGCCTCGCTCATCGACTTTTCCGCCAACTGTCCCTTCACGCCCTTGTTGAGCATGGCGACGATCGACCCGATGATTTCGAGATGCGACAGCTCCTCCGTCGCAATGTCCATCAGCAGGTCCTTGCGGCCCGCATCATCTTCCGCGAGGCCTTGCGTGAAATAGCGCATGGCGGCGGCAAGTTCGCCCTGCGGCCCGCCAAACTGTTCAAGCATGAAGCAGGCGAGGACAGGATTGGGCTCCGCCACGCGGACGGTATATTGTAGCTTCTTGTTGTGTACGAACATATGAGCATTGCTCCGTCTACGCAGACGCGCAATCGCGCCGCAGGGATGACGGGGCGCTAACAGGAGCAATTGCCAAGGGTTCGGCCAAGAGGCGAAGGGTCCGACTTCGCACGTTGCCGTGATGGCGAGCGAGGCGAAGCAAGATACCATGGTCGCCGTCATTGCGAGCGCAGCGAAGCAATCCAGAGGCCGCGCAAGCAACCTACGCCGGCATGCGACTCACGCCAGAAACGCGTGTCTGGATTGCTTCGCTCTGCTCGCAATGACGGTGGAAAGGTTTCGGCTCAGCAACAGCCGCCGTCGCCAGCAATCGCCGTCATTGCGAGCGAAGCGAAGCAATCCAGAAGCCGCGCATGTAGCCGTCGTCAAGCGAGCGTCTCATACAGGTCGCGCCAGAGCGGGTTCATCGTCTCGATCAATCGCATCTTCGCCTTGCGCGGCCCGGCCTTGATCTGCTTCTCGCGCGCGATCGCCTCGTCCATGCGTTCGTAATTTTCGTACCAGACCAGCAGCGTGCAGCCATATTGCCTTGTAAAGCTCGGCTTTTGCACCTGCCGGTGCTCATGCACGCGACGCGACAAGTCCGCTGTGACGCCCGTGTAAAGCGTCCCATTGCGCTGGCTTGCCATGATGTAGACGCAAGGCGCTTTCATGCAGAAAGGCTAAGCCGCTCCACCACGCATATCCACGAACCGGCAGTTGCAAAAGCGCGGTCATTGCGAGCAATCAGCGCCGTCATTGCGAGCGCAGCGAAGCAATCCAGAGGCCGCGCAAGCAACCTACGCCGACATGCGACTCACGCCAGAAACGCGTGTCTGGATTGCTTCGCTCTGCTCGCAATGACGGAGAGGTTTCGGCTCAGCAACAGCCGCCGTCGCCAGCAATATCGCCGTCATTGCGAGCGGAGCGAAGCAATCCAGAAGCCGCGCGAGTTAGCCCACCCGCCCGACACACATGTAATTCACATCCACATCGCGCGACTTGCCCCAGCGGTCCCGCAGCGGGTTGTACGTCACGCCCGCGATGTCGAACACCTCCACGCCGCCGCCGCGCATGGCGGCTTCGAGCTCCTTCGGCGTCACGAACTTCTCCCACTGATGCGTGCCCTGCGGCACCCAGCGCAGCACGTATTCGGCGCCCACGATGGCGAGCGCAAAGCTCTTCAAAGTCCGGTTCAGCGTCGCCATGAACAGCAGCCCGCCCGGCGCCACCACTTTCCCGCAGGTCGCAACGAACGCCCGCATGTCGGTGACGTGCTCCACCACTTCCATCGCGGTCACGACGTCATACCGTTCGCCCGCGGCGAGCAGCGCCTCGGCGGTCGTGGCGCGGTAGTCTACCGTGACGCCGCTCTCCTGCGCGTGGCGTTGCGCGATGTGGATGTTGCCCGGCGCGGGATCGACGCCCGTCACGCTGGCGCCGATCTTCGCCAGCGGTTCGGCGAGGATGCCGCCGCCGCAGCCGATATCGAGCAGCGTCAGACCGGCGAGCGGCGCCGGCGCGCGGGGATCGCGCGGGCGTCCGGTCGCGTCGGCGAAATGCGCGCAGATGTGGTCGCGGATGTAGCCGATGCGAACCGGGTTCAGCTTGTGCAGCGGCGCCATCGAGCCGCGCTCGGCCCACCAGTCATCGCCCAAGGCCTCGAAGCGGGCGACATCCGCCTCGTCGACGCTCGCCCTGTCGCCCCTGTCCGCACGCCTGTCCGCTTCCGCCATTTCGGCCCATTCCCCAGTGCTCAGCCTCCGGATTGACTTCACCCGGAACCGCCGTCATCTATACGCGCCCTGCGGCCCGGGGGCGAGTGCGGTAGACGCGCGCGCCCCGGGACGCGCTCACAAAAACATCGGCCCTTATGACCCGTCTCGTCATGAAATTCGGCGGCACATCCGTCGCCAACATCGAGCGCATCAAGAATGTCGCGCGCCACGTGCAGCGTGAAGTCGCGGCCGGGCACCATGTCGCCGTCGTGGTCTCGGCCATGTCGGGCAAGACCAACGAGCTGGTCGGCTGGTGCAAGGAAGGCGCGGCGCTCTACGACAACCGCGAATATGACGCCGTGGTCGCCTCGGGCGAACAGGTGACGTCCGGGCTGCTCGCCATCGTGCTGCAGGACATGGGCATCCCGGCGCGCTCCTGGCAGGGCTGGCAGATCCCGATCCGCACCTCCAACGCGCATGGCTCGGCCCGCATCGAGAGCATCGATCCGGCGGGCCTCGAGGCCGGCTTCGCGCGCGGCGAGGTCGCGGTGATCGCAGGCTTCCAGGGCATCCACGTGGAAAGCGGGCGCCTGACGACGCTCGGCCGCGGCGGCTCCGACACGTCGGCGGTCGCCATCGCGGCCGCGCTGCATGCCGACCGCTGCGACATCTACACCGACGTGGACGGCGTCTACACGACCGATCCGCGCATCGTGCCGAAGGCGAAGCGGCTCGACCGCGTCGTGTTCGAGGAAATGCTGGAAATGGCCTCGCTCGGCTCGAAAGTGCTTCAGGTGCGCTCGGTCGAAGTCGCCATGGTCCATAAAGTGAAGACATTCGTGCGCTCGTCCTTCGACGATCCCTCCGATCCGAAGCCCGGCACGCTCATCTGCGACGAGGAGGATATTGTGGAACAGCAGGTCGTCACGGGCATCGCCTATTCCAAGGACGAGGCGCAGATCACCCTGCGGGACGTCGCCGACAAGCCTGGCGTCGCGGCCGCGATCTTCGTGCCGCTGGCGGAAGCCAACATCAATGTCGACATGATCATCCAGGTCGTGTCGGACGACGCCCGCACCACCGACCTCACCTTCACGGTCCCGTCGGCGGAATATGAGCGCGCCCGCGCAATCCTCGAGGCCAGCCGCGAGGCCATCGGCTATGCCGGGATCACCGGCGCGACCGACGTCGTCAAGGTCTCGGCCATCGGCATCGGCATGCGCTCGCATGCTGGCGTCGCCGCCCGGGCCTTCAAGGCGCTGTCCGACAAGGGCATCAACATCCGCGCCATCACCACCTCGGAGATCAAGTTCTCGGTGCTGATCGACGCGGAATACACCGAGCTTGCGGTGCGCACGCTTCATACGCTGTATGGGCTCGACAAGGCCTGATCCGGCCCGATCAGCCCCGATCGCCTGCAAAATCCTCCGACGGGACCCCTCGCCGGAGGATTTTTCATTCCATTTTGCTCGGGAAATGCGTCTGCCACGATACACTTGGCCTAAAGCGCGATTCCCCCAGCCCTCGGCGGCGCTTGCGGTCCGCAGCTTGCATTCGTATACGGGATTGAGAACCAGGTGACGGCAGCCGCATGATTGAAAAGGCGGACCGTGGCCAGACAGGACAGATGATGCGAAGCGCTTCCGGGGGACCCCGCATGCTGCTGCGCCGGCTCCGCGAGGCTATGGCGGAGCCGGTCAGCGCACAGGCGCGCCTCGACAAGATCGTGGTCCACATCGCGTCCAACATGGTCGCCGAAGTCTGCTCGGTCTATGTCCTGCGTGACGACGGCCGGCTCGAGCTGTTCGCGACCGAAGGCCTCAACCGCGAGGCCGTTCATCTCACCACCATGCGCTCGGGCGAGGGCCTCGTCGGCCGGATCGCCGAGACGGCGGAATCGCTCGCGCTGTCGGACGCGCAGTCGCACCCGGCCTTCAGCTACAAGCCCGAAACCGGCGAAGAGATCTACCATTCCTTCCTGGGCGTGCCCGTCCTGCGCGGCGGCAATACGCTCGGCGTGCTCGTCGTCCAGAACAAGGCGCGCCGCGCCTATTCGGAGGAGGAGATCGAGGCGCTCGAGACCATCGCCATGCTGCTCGCCGAAATGGTGGCGTCGGGCGAATTGCAGTCGATCGTCCATCCGGGCAACAAGATCGCGCTACGCCTGCCGCTCGCCCTCAAGGGCGCGGCCGTGGCGGACGGCGTGGGCCTCGGGCATGTCGTGCTGCACGAGCCGCGCGTCACCATCAAGCAGCTGATCGCCGAAGACCCCGCCAAGGAAGAAGCCCGCCTCGACGCGGCGCTGCAGAGCGTGCGGAAATCGATCGACACGCTGATCGACCGCGGCGACCAGGCGGGACCGGGCGAACATCTCGAAGTGCTCGAAACCTTCCGCATGTTCGCGCATGACCGCGGCTGGCTGCGCCGCCTGCGCGAGGCGATCTCGTCGGGCCTGACGGCGGAAGCCGCCGTGGAGCGCGTGCAGAACGATGCGCGCGCCAAGCTGCAACGCCGCACCGACCCCTATTTGCGCGAGCGCCTGCACGATCTCGACGACCTCGCCAACCGGCTGCTGCACGAGCTGACGGGCGAAAGCTTCGTCGTGTCGCAGGACGAGATGCCCGACAACGCCATCATCGTGGCCCGCACCATGGGCCCGGCGGCGCTGCTCGACTACGACCGCGCGAAGCTGCGCGGACTCGTGCTGGAGGACGGCGGCCCGTCGAGCCATGTCGCGATCATCGCGCGCGCGCTCGGCATCCCGATGGTCGGCGAAGTCGACAACATCATCGACCTTTGCGAGCAGAACGACGCGATCATCGTCGACGGCTCGACCGGCGACGTGCAGCTGCGTCCGCAGCCTGACGTCGAGGCAGCCTACGCCGAAAAGGCGCGCCTGCGCGCCAAGCGCCAGGAGCAGTATCACAAGCTGCGCGACGAGCCCGCCGTGACGACGGACGGCGTCGCCATCGGCCTGCACATGAACGCCGGCCTGATGATTGACCTGCCGCACGTGAAGGAAACCGGCGCGCAGAGCATCGGCCTGTTCCGCACCGAACTGCAGTTCATGGTCGCGGCGCAATTCCCGCGCGCGCAGCAGCAGTACGACCTCTACAAGAACGTCATGGACGCCGTGCCGGACGTGCCGGTGACGTTCCGCACGCTCGACATCGGGGGCGACAAGTTCCTGCCCTACATGTCGCGGCTGGAGGAAGACAATCCGGCGCTCGGCTGGCGCGCGATCCGCATAGGCCTCGACCGTCCCGGCCTGCTGCGCACGCAATTGCGCGCGATGCTGAAGGCCGGCGGCGGTCGCGACATGCGCATCATGTTTCCGATGGTGGCGACCTGCGAAGAGTTCGATCGCGCCAAGGCCCTTGTCGAACGCGAGCTCACGCATCTGCGTCGTCATGACTACAAGATGCCGTCGTCCCTCAAGCTCGGCATCATGATCGAAGTGCCGTCGGTGCTCTGGGCGCTCGACGAAATGCTGGCGCGCGTCGACTTCGTGTCGGTCGGCTCGAACGATCTCATGCAATATCTGTTCGCGGCGGACCGCGACAATCGCCGCGTGTCGGACCGGTTCGATCCGCTCGCGCCCTCGGTGCTGCGCGCGTTGAAGTCGATCACCGACAAGGCCGCCATCCACGGCGCGTCCGTGACGCTCTGCGGCGAGATCGGCGGCCGCCCGCTCGAAGCCATGGCGCTGATCGGCGTCGGCTACCGCAATCTCTCGATGTCGCCGGCCTCCATCGGCCCGGTGAAAGCCATGCTGCTCGCGCTCGACGCGGGAGAGATCACGAGCTTCGTCACCGACCTGCTCGCGCAGAAGACCGGCGCCAGCTCCATCCGCGCCGAATTGCAGGCCTTTGCGGAAGCCAAGGGCGTGCCGTTGTAGCGACGCGCGCCAGCGCGCCGACCTGCCCGCTCGCCGACCTGCCCGCTCGCCAATTCCCGGACCCATCATGCTGCCCCAAGACAAGCTCGACCTTATCCTGCGCCGTCACGACGAGATTTCCGCGAAACTGTCGGCGGGTCCGAGCGGGCAGGAATTCGTGGCGCTGTCGCGCGAATTGTCCGACCTCGACACGCTCGTCGAGGCCATCCGCGCCTGGCGCGAAGGACGCCGCGAGCTCGAAGACGTCGACGCCATGCTGGCCGACGCCGGCACCGACGCCGACATGCGCGCGCTGGCCGAGGAGGAGCGCGACGCCGCGGTGCAGCGCGTCGAGGGGCTGGAACAGCAGATCCGCATCGCGCTGCTGCCGAAGGACGTCGCCGACGAGCATGGCGCCATTCTGGAATTGCGCGCCGGAACCGGCGGCGACGAGGCCGCGCTCTTCGTCGGCGATCTCTATCGCATGTATGCGCGCTACGCCGACCTGCACGGCTGGAAGCTGGAGCTGATGTCGGCGAGCGAAGGAACGGCGGGCGGCTACAAGGAACTCATCGCCGCCGTCGAAGGCCGCGGCGTGTTCGCCAAACTGAAATATGAATCGGGCGTGCATCGCGTGCAGCGCGTGCCTGCGACGGAAACGCAGGGGCGCATCCACACGTCGGCCGCTACGGTCGCGGTGCTGCCCGAAGCGCAGGACGTCGACATCGAGATCAACGAGGCGGATCTGAAGATCGACACGATGCGTGCGCAGGGCGCCGGCGGACAGCACGTCAACAAGACGGAATCGGCGATCCGCATCACGCATCTGCCGACGAACACGATCGTCTTCGTGCAGGACGAGCGTTCGCAGCACAAGAACCGCGCCCGCGCGATGAACCTGTTGCGCGCGCGGCTTTACGACGAACAGCGCAGCAAGCTCGATTCAGAACGCGCGGCGGACCGCAAGGCGCAGGTCGGCTCGGGCGACAGGTCCGAGCGCATCCGCACCTATAATTTTCCGCAGGGGCGCGTGACCGATCACCGGATCAATCTCACGCTCTACAAGCTCGACAAGGTCGTGGCGGGCGACGCGCTCGACGAGATCATCGATCCGCTGATCACGGAGCATCAGGCCGCGCAACTCGCCGAACAGAATTGATCAGACGCGGCCGATCCGCACCGCGAGGCCCGTTGCGGCGATGCGCTGCAGTTTCATGCCGGTGTCATCCGGATCGGTGACGCCGTCGATCTCGTAATCGAGCCCGATGATGGCGTCGGCGTCGATGTCCTCGGCGCGGCGGATCAGTTGCTGCAGCGCCGCTTCCTTCCATTCGCCGTCGCGCAGGCGGCCTCGGCTCGCGGCATGCCATCCGGTCGCGGCGCGAATGCGGCCCAGCATGGTGAGCGAGCGCGCGCCTTCGATGCGGTCGGCAGAAGAAACGATCATCGTCATCAGCCTTGTCCTCTTGTCTGATGAGCGAAGCTTGATGACGCTTGATGGCTGAATCCCGGCGACGGCGGGGCGCATTGTGTCGCAGCCCGGTCATCCACAGGTGAGCCGTGCCGTTGGTCACGAATTCGGGATCGTCAGCCGCACCAGCCTGCGCGCTGGCGCCCCTCATAGACGCGCCCGAAGCCGCCGCTCACCAGAGCGTCCGCGACGTTGCGCGTCCGACCGTCGGCGCCGCGCACGACGACGCGGGCGAGGACGCGCTCATATTTGTCGGACGAAATGTCGTCGAGCAGCACGGTCCCGCCGCGCAACAGGCGCTCGAGCGCGCGGCCGGCCTCACGCGCCGCGCGGATTTCCGCGTCGCAGGCGCCGTGGATCTCGGGCGTGTCGACGCCCCGGATCCGCACCGGCGCGCTGATCCGCTCGCCCGAGGGCAGCGCCATGAAGATCCGGAAGGTGTCGCCGTCGACGATGTGGTCGATCTCGACCGCGACGGGCGCCGGACGGCTGGCGAGCACGACGGCCGCCTCGGTGGTCGGCGGCGCGACGCGCGGGCGCCGCTCCTTCACGTAGGCGAATGCGGCGGCGAGCGCGGCCAGGAACAGCAGCGACAGCCAGGATGAGCTGCGTCGGAAGATCACCGGGGCGACGCTCTCAGAAGTCGCTCGTCAGGCCCTTGATCTCCCAGTCGCCGTAGCGCACCGGGTCCAGCCCGCCGCGTCCGTTGATCTCGCGCGCCGCCGCCTGCCGCTCGGCCTCGGCCTTGTCGCGGCGCTCCTGCGCCTCGGCGAGCGCACGCTGCGCCGCCGGGGTGAGCGGCTTGCGCGGGGCTTCGTCGGGAGCCGCGGGCGTCTTTGTGTCGTCGGTCATCTTCAGATCCTGCGGCGGCGCTTGAACCTTCCCGCCCTGCATCCCCACATATAGGGCGCACGTGGCGCCCTTGACCAGTCGCCGCGGCTGACCTGTGGAGCGAACCTTCCATGAATTTCATGCGCACGGCGGTGCTTCTCGCGGCCATGACGGCCCTGTTCCTGCTCGTCGGCGGCGCCCTCGGCGGAAAGACCGGCATGCTGATGGCGCTGATCTTCGCGATCGGCACGAACGTCTTCGCCTGGTGGAATTCCGACCGCATGGCGCTCGCCGCCAATGGCGCGCAGGAGATTGACGAGCGACAGGCGCCCGAGCTCTACACCCTCGTGCGTGAACTCTCCGCGCGGGCCGAAATCCCCATGCCGCGCGTCTATGTGGTGGAAAGCGACCAGCCCAACGCCTTCGCGACGGGCCGCGATCCGCAGCATGCCGCCGTCGCGGTCCATACCGGGCTGATCAACATGCTGACGCGCGAGGAGCTGTCGGGCGTCATCGCGCACGAGCTTGCGCACATCAAGCATCGCGACACGCTGACCATGACGATCAGCGCGACGCTCGCGGGCGCGATTTCCTCCATCGCTCAATGGGGCATGTTCTTCGGCGGCGGGCGCCGCAACGGCCTGGGGATCATCGGCACGCTGGCGCTCGCCATTCTCGCGCCGATCGCCGCGGCGATCGTCCAGATGGCGGTCAGCCGATCGCGCGAATATGTGGCCGACGAAAGCGGCGCGCGCATCTGCGGCAACCCGCGCTGGCTGGCGCGTGCGCTGGCGAAGATCTCGCGCGGCGCGGAGGCGATCCCGAACGAGCGCGCCGAAGCCAATCCGGCCATGGCGCACCTCTTCATCGTCAATCCGCTGAGCGGGCGCGGCATGGACAATCTGTTCTCGACGCATCCCAACGTCGAGAACCGGATCGCCGCGCTGGAGGAACTGGCGCAGCGCATGAACATTGCGCCCGGGACCAGCGAGTCCGCCGCATGGTCTCCGTTCCGCGACGATTTCGCGCAGCAATCCTATCCCGCAGGCTCGGCCTGGGGCCGCGCGCGGCCACACGACGGCGGTTTCCTGTCGGGTGGCGGTCTCACGCCATGGCGCCGCGGCGGCGATCGTGGTACCGGCGGTGAGACACGCGGCAGGCGCGGCCCCTGGGGCTGACGCCCTGTCGCAGGGAAGACAGGAGTTGGGCATGATCCGCGGCGCGCGACATACATGGTGAAACGGCAAGCGCCGCGCGGTCCCTCGGGCTTTGGCCGACGTCCGCCCGCGCCGGAAATGGCGCCCGGGCTCGCCGTGCGTCTCGCCGCCGCCGCGATCCTGGCCGAAGTCGCCGGCAACGGGCTGTCGCTCGACGAGCGCTTCGCGCCCGGCGCCGGCCCGGAGGCGATGACCGGGCTCGACGCGCGCGACCGCGCGCTCGTGCGCTCCATCGTTCTCGCCGCCCTGCGCCATCTCGGCGCGATCCGTCTCGCACTGGCCGCTACTCTCGAGAAAGGCCTGCCCAAGAAGGGGCAAGGCATCGAGTGGACGCTGCTGATCGGCGCGGCGCAGATCCTCTACATGGACGTCCCCGATCACGCCGCCGTCGATCTCGCCGTGAAGGCCGTGCGCCATCAGGCCCGCACCGCGCCGTTCGCCGGTCTGGTCAACGCCGTGCTGCGCAACATCGCGCGCGAACGCGAAACCTTCGAGACACCGGCCGATCCGTTCGCCGACGCGCCGCAATGGCTCGCCACCCGCTGGCGCAAGACCTACGGCGACGAGATCGCCGCGCAGATCGCGCTCGCGCATCGCGCCGAACCGACGCTCGACCTCACCGTCAAAGCCGGCGCCGACGCCGCGCTCGTGCCCGAAGGGCTGCTGCTGCCGACCGGCTCGCTGCGGCTCACCTCCCAGGCGCCCGTCGAGGAATTGGCCGGCTATGCGGACGGACAATGGTGGGTGCAGGACGCCGCCGCGGCGATTCCGGCCCGCCTGATCAACGCCCAGTCGGGCGAACGCATCGCCGATCTCTGCGCGGCGCCGGGCGGCAAGACCGCCCAGCTCGCCGCCACCGGCGCGCAGGTCACGGCGCTCGACCGCTCGGCCGAGCGGCTGAAACGCCTGACGCTCAATCTCGAACGGCTCGGCCTGACGGCGGAAATCCGCGTCGGCGACGCGCTCGCCTTCGAGGCTGCGCCCTTCGACGCCATCCTGCTCGACGCGCCATGTTCCGCCACCGGGACGATCCGCCGCCATCCCGACGTGGCCTGGACCAAGAAGGCCGGCGACATCGCAAGCCTCGCCGCCGTGCAGTCGAAGATGCTCGATCGCGCCGCAGCCCTGCTGGCGAGCGGCGGACGCCTCGTCTACTGCACCTGTTCGCTGGAGCCCGAAGAGGGCGAGATGCAGATCGCCGCGCTCCTGCGCCGCAATCCCGATCTCGTTCGTGCGCCGATCCGCCC
>JAQGKM010000130.1 GCA_028290125.1 Hyphomicrobiales bacterium
AGCCGGCGCCGAGATGATCGTTGGCCGCAAGCGCCTGCAGCCGCTTCGCGGCGGAAGCCGAGCGCGCGCCGTCTTGCGTGAACAGATAGGCATAGGCGCGCCGCGCGCCGCGCCCGACCCGGCCACGCAACTGGTGCAGCTGCGCCATGCCGAAACGCCCGGCGTCATGCACCAGGATGGTGTTGGCGGCCGGCACGTCGAGCCCGCTCTCGATGATGCCGGTCGCGAGCAGCACGTCGCCGCGTCCTTCCGAAAAGGCCAGCATGGCCTCGTCGGCGTCGGCCGGCTTCATCTGCCCGTGCGCGACGATGAGCTTGAGATCGGGCGCGAGCGATGCGATCTGCTTTTCCAGATCAGGAATGTCGGCGACGCGTGGCGTGACCACGAAGGATTGGCCGCCGCGCCGCTTCTCGCGCAGAACGGCGTCCCGGATCGTGCTGGTGGAGAAATCCGCCACGATGGTGCGCACCGGCACGCGCAGATGTGGGGGCGAGGCGATGACGCTCAGCTCCTGCAAGCCGACAAGGCTCGTCTGCAGGGTGCGCGGAATGGGCGTCGCCGTCATCGTCAGCACATGCGCATCGGCGCCGAGCGCGCGCGCCTGCGCCTTGTGGTTCGCGCCGAATTTCTGCTCCTCGTCGATCACCACGAGGCCGAGCTTCTGGAAGGCGACGCCGCGCGCACAGACCGCATGCGTGCCGACGACGATCTGCACGTCTCCCTTTTTGAGCGCCGCCTTGGTCTGGCGCGCCTGCGCGGGCTCGACCAGCCGCGACAGTTCCGCAACCTCGATGCCCAGTCCCGCAAAGCGGCGCCGGAACGTGCGCAGATGCTGGCGCGCCAGCAGCGTGGTCGGCGCGAGCACGGCGACCTGATGGCCGCTGAACGCCGCCGCGGCTGCAGCGCGCAGCGCGACCTCGGTCTTGCCGAAGCCGACGTCGCCGCACACCAGACGGTCCATCGGCGTCCCGGACTCAAGGTCGTCGAGCACGGCCGCGAAGGCGGCAGCCTGATCGGGCGTCGGCGCGAAGGGAAAGCGCGCCGCGAAGCGTTCGTAGAGATCGGGCGCGGGTTGCAGGCGCGGCGCCGTGCGTGCGCGGCGCTCGCCCGCCAACGTGACGAGCGTGCGCGCCGTTATGGCGATATCCACCGCGACCTTCTCGCGGCGCTTGCTCCAGGAGTCGCGATCGAGACGGTCGAGCGTCACCGAGTCGGCGTCGGCGCCGTAGCGCCAGAGCAGGCCGATGTCGTCGGCCGGCACCATCTGGCGCGCGTCGTCGCCGTACCGCAACCGAAGGTAATCGCGCGCGCCATCGCCGGGTGTCTCGACACTTGTCAGTTCTTCGAGCACCGCCAGGCCGTGATCGCGATGCACGACGACATCCCCGATGCGCATGTCGATGGTGAGCAGCGCGGCGGGATTGGCCGCGTCGCGTGCGGCCGCCTGCGCGCGGCTGCCGAGGTAATCGCCCGCCGCGATGATCGTCAGGCCGAGCGCCGGCAGGTTGGCGCCGGCTTCGAGCGGCGCTTCGCGCGCAGCGACCTTCATGTCCTTCGGCCAGTCGGCCCAGCCATCGATTTGCGGAATGGCGTCACCCGCGCGCCGCCGCAAGCGGCGCGTCAGCGCCTTGAGCGGCTCCGCCGGACCTGTCAGCAGCACGCGACGACCGGCGTCGATCGCCTCGCCGGCGAAGCGGTCCAGCGCGCGCCCGGCGTCTTTCTCGCGGGCGAACAACGGCACGGGTTCGAAATCCGGCATGGTCCAGCTACGTGTGCGGCGAGAGTTCGCCAGTTCGCGCCATTCGTCTTCGTCGAGAAACAGACGCGCGGGCGCATCGGCCGGCGCCAAGTTGGCGCGAGAGGCGGAGCCTTCCGCGATCTGCGTGAAGCCAGCGGCGACGCGCTCCTGCGCGCCCGGTTCGAACGCCAGGCGCACGTCCCCCGCATAATCGAAGATCGTTTCGCGCGGCAGATCGGGCGCGAGATCCTCCCGCGCGGGATCGACCAGCAGCAGGCCGGAGTCTGCCTCCGACGCCTGCGACAGGGGGTGGTAGGACCGAATGGCCGTGATGCGCTCGTCATCGAAAAGAATGCGGCACGGCAGGATAGCCGCAGCCGGGAAGATGTCGATGACCTGACCTCGGATCGCCATTTCGCCCGGCTGCGTCACGACATCGGCCTCGACATAGCCGAGCGCCTCCAGCGCCGCGCGCGCCGCTTCGGGATCGAGCGTTTCGCCGGGCTGGAACTCGCGATGCGCGCCGGGCCAGATCGCACGCGGCGGCACGCGGCGCAGAACCGCCGGGCCGGTGGTGAAGACGACGTCCGGCGCATGGTCGGGGCTCGTGAGCCAGCGCAGAGCCCCCATGCGCGCGCCCATGACTTTCGCCGACGGTTCGAGACGGTCGAAAGGCAGCACGTCCCATTCCGGAAAATGCGCAAAGGCGTGCGCAGGATCGAGGCTGGCGCAAACCGATTGCAGCGCCTGCGCGCGCCGATCGTCGGCGCACAGGAAGACCAGAGTGCTGCGCTTTTTACTGCGCGTCAGAAAGTCGAGAACGGAGGCGGCCACCGCTGCGAGCGGGGCCGGCGTCGCGGGGCGAGCCATGAGGGATTCCAATTGTTGAGATCACGAGGTGCAGCGCTGATGAGGGTTCGGCTCACTCCATCTTGCGCAGCAGAAATGGCGACGCATCCCAGTGGGCGAGCGCAACGGAAGGAAGCGCCGCCTGCCGCAGCGATGTCGCCGCCAGCATGTCGCGCAGGTCCCGTGCGTCGCGTTCAGCGTCGCCACGATAGGAAAAGTTGAGGATCAGCATCGCGCCGCCGTTTCGCAGCACGCGCGCCGCCTCGCGCACATGCGCCGCCGCGAGCGCGAGATCGACCTGCACGAGATAGGGAAACACATCGGCGGCCAGCACGACATCGATCGAGTCATCCGCGACGCCGTCGAGGTCGCGTCCGTCGGTGACGTCCAGCCGCACATTGCCGAGCGCGGCGCAGCGCCGGCGCGCCTCGTCGATCATGCGTCGGGAAATGTCGAGACCCGTGACCTGCCGCATTTCCGGCGCGAGCGCGCGCACGAAACGTCCGATGCCGCAGCCGAGATCGAGCATCGTACGCCCCTGGCCGATCAGCCCTGCGGCGCGCATCAGCGCAATCACATCCTGGGTGGCGCCGTCGAGCGCGGCCTCGTCGCCCATGGAATAGAGCGCCACGCTGGCGGCGGGCGACAGGGCGACGGCGTCGTCGAACATGGTCGCGAGCTGGTCGATCGTGGCGGAGCCGTCATGCGCGACCGTCGCCAGCATGTCGTGCGTGAGCCGCCAGCAGGCGGGATTGCGCAGCGCCAGCGCGCAAAGCGTTTGCACGGGCGCGGCGTCAGTCGCGCGCGCCTGTGCGACGAGCGCGGCGAAGTCGTCCGCGCTGCGCGTTGCGCCGATCAGATGCATCAGCGCGATCGGCGGCGGCAGCCGACCCGCCGCGCAGGCGTCCAGGATTTCGGCGGGGGTCATGGCCGCCGCTCCCAGATACGCCTGTACAGCGGCGCTTCATGCGCGCCCCAGGCGAACTTGTACGGCTCGGCGCCGCGCAGGAACTCGAAGCGTCGTGCGCCTTCATCGTGCGCCTGCGTCATCGCATGCGCGAGAAGAATCGTGCCGGGGCTTTCATGCGAAAACGCAGGATCGAAACCGCCGATATACGCGAAGGCGCTGCTCTTCGCGGCCATGCCGTAATAAGCGCCGGTGACGCATCCGGCGAAATGCAAAAGGTAGAAGCGCGCCAGCCCTGCGCGCAAAAGTTCGGGCGCCGCGAGGCTCTGGAAGCGCTGCACGGTTTCGTCGGCCAGCACGCCCTCCTCCGAGCGGGTCTCCCAGCGCGCGCGGTGCAGGCGTCCGAGGTGACCGAGAAACGCCGCTGGATGAGACTCCACCTGTTCGAGGCGCATGTCGCCATGTGCTTGCGCCTCGCGCACGGCGCGCCGCCACTGCCGCCGCTTGCGGGCCGGCACATGGGCGTCCCATGTCGGGCCGAGCGGCAGGACCGGCGACACGTCCGTATGCTCTTCACGACACGTCCAGGTCTTACCGCCGCCCGCCGCGCGCGCGTGGGCGCCTGCCGCCACCGGTTCGAGGTCGAGCCGCGCGCAGGGGCAGTCCAACAGGAGCGCTTGCATGAGCTGCTGCGCGGCCGACGGGTTTTCCGCGATCAGGTCGAGCGAGTCGCTGAGCGAAATGCCGATCGGAAGCAGGCGCCCGGTCGCCTCCTCGATGTAAAGCGGCGCGAGTGCGGCGAGCCTGTCGTCCTGCCACACTGCAGCTACGTGCAGCCGTCCGGGCGAAAAGGCGCGCCACCAAGGGATGAGCCAGGCGGGCGACTGAAACGGAGTCGCGCGTGCGTCGCGTCGCCACAAATCCCACCACGCCGGCGCCAGCTCGTGCAGGGTTTCGAGATCGCCGATCACCTGCATGCCGCACGCTCCGCGACGATGCTGCGGTACACGGCGAAATAATCCTCGATCATGCGCGCACGCGAAAACCGCACCTGCGCGGACGCGGCGCAGGTCGCAGCATCGATGCTGCCGATCTCACGCATGGCCTTCACCATGTCGTCCATGCCATCGACGAGAAACCCGGTGCGGCCATGGTCCACGATGTCTGGCAGGGCGCCGGCGCGGAAGGCGATCACCGGCGTTCCGGCGCACAAAGCCTCCATGGCGACGAGAGAACTCGTCTCGGGCGCCGTCGAGGGCGCGAGCAGCGCCTTCGCCATGCCGAGCAGCCGCGCCTTGGCGGCGCCCTGCACGGGACCGATGACGCGTCGACGCGCATCGAGCCGCGGGGCGACCTGCGTCTCGAAATAATCGAGATGGGCGCGGTAGGGAAACACCTGTCCGGCAATCAGGAGATCGGCGTCCGCACGTCTTGCGGCGTCGAGCGCGAGATGCACGCCCTTCTCCGGACAGATGCGCGCCAGCATCACGAAGACGTCGCGACGTCGCACGTCGCTGCGCGCCTGCATGTCGATCCCGTTGGCGATGGGCGCGAGAAGGCGCTGGCGCACGGCGCCGGCATGCTGGTGCGCAGACACGCAGTGCAGCCGAATGCTGTCGGGCAGCGACCAGATCGCGTCATCGTACCAGCCGACCGGAAGATGCAGCGTCGCCAGCGCCGGCGCGTAGCCGGGCGCGTAGTGCTGAAAGTCGACGCCGTGCAGATGCACGAGATCGATGCGTTCCTCCTCGACGATGCGCGCGATCAGGCGGCGGTAGCGCGCATGGGCGCGGGCGCGCTCCGTCTCGTCGATGTCGCCGCACGGACGCGGAACCGCGTGCAGGCGCCCGGCGACCTGCGAGCCGTCGCAGGCGAGCACATGCGACACGTGGCCGGCGTCAACCAATGCGCGGTCAAGCGAAGCGAGGATCTGCTCGGCCCCTCCTACGGAATCCCGGCGGACGGGTGCAAACGGATAAGCGACATTGAGAATGCGCAGCGTCATGCGCGCGCAGCCGACTGCACTGCTGCGCGCGCGCGTTCGAGCCAGGCGTCCGGAGTCACCGACGGCGCAACCTGTTCGTAGAGCCACCCGCCCTCGTGTGGCGGCTGCGTAAA
>JAQGKM010000158.1 GCA_028290125.1 Hyphomicrobiales bacterium
CGGGCGCTCTCGCCTTCTGTCTCTCGGTCTGCGCCGCGCAGGCGCAGACCCGCATCGAACAGCTCACGCGCCTCAAGGGGCCCGAACGCGAAGCGACCTTGCTGGCGGGCGCCAAGGCCGAAGGCGCACTGATGCTCTATTCATCCATGCAAGTGCCCAGCATCGCGGCGTTGCAGAAAGTGTTTGAAGAGAAATACGGCATCAAGCTGCGATTCTGGCGGGGCGGCAGCGAGGACATCCTGCGCCGTGCGATGGTGGAAAAGAAGGCCGGGCGCGAGGAGGTCGACGTCTTCGAGAGCGATGGCCCGGTGCTCGAAACCATGCATCGCGAAGACCTGCTCGGCAAAGCCGACTCGCCGCTGCTCGACGACCTGATCGCCGAAGCGCGTCGTCCGCACGGCGAATGGGTCGCGACGCGAGTCAATATCTTTGCCGCCGTCTACAACACCAAACTCATCGCCAAGGCCGACCTGCCTGCAAGCTACGACGCGCTGAAGGATCCGAAGTGGAAAGGCAAGCTCGGCATCGAGGCGGATGATTACGACTGGTTCGGCTCGGTCGCGCATGTCATCGGCGAAGACCGTGCGAAGTCGATGTTCGGCGCCATCGCGGCCAGCAACGGCTTTTCGCTGCGCAAGGGCCATACGCTCATCACCAATCTGGTGGCGGCGGGCGACGTGCCGATGGGGCTCACGGTCTATCTGCAGAACATTGATGTCGCCCGCAAGGCCGGCGCGCCCGTGGAGGCGCTGCTGCTCGAGCCGATCATCGCCCGGCCCAACGGCATCGGGCTGTCGCGCAATCCGCCGCATCCGCATGCGGCGCTGCTGTTCTATGATTTCGTGATCTCGCCCGAAGGTCAGCGGGCGCTGCAGACGCGCGAGTTCATCCCCACCAGCACGAAGATCGAATCCGCACTGTCGGGCCTCAAGGTGCATTTCGAGGATCCGGCCATCCAGCTCGACGAAGGCGAAAAATGGCAGAAGATCTTTCGCGAAACGATCGGCGGGCGCGGCGCCAAGAGATGAGCCGCGCCGCGCGTGATCAAGGGCGCGCGTCCGGCAGGGTCTCGCGCTCGAGCGCATAGACCGCGTCCATGCGCGGCTCGACGCCGTGGCTCTCCACGGCTTCGCGGAACATGCGGCGCACCTCCGGCGTCTCGTCGGCATAGTCGATCTGGTTGCCGCCGAGCCGGCGCGAGATCCACGACAGCGGCACGCCCTGCGAGTTCCTGAACGACGAATGCTTGAAGGCGAGATAGCGCGCCGGCGTCGCGCCCGCGTTGAAGTGCTGGTGAAAGGTGTTGTTGGGCGGCACGATCAGCGTGCCGGCCTGCCATTCATAGCGCCGGGGCTCCTCGCCATCCTGCCACATCAGCGAGAAACCCTCGCCCGACAGCACGATCACATGCGCGCCGGGGCCATGCCGATGCGCCTTCTTGTAGGTGCCGACCGGAAATTGCGAGATATGGCTCGCCATCGAGCCGCGCGCCATGTTGAAGCGGATGTGTCCACCGCCGGCGCCGCGCTCCTTTGCGGTGATGAGCGGCAGGTTCACGGCGTCGGGCACGAAGTTGGTGCGCAGCAGGAAGCCGTCCTGCTCGCCCTTGCCGGCAAAGTAATCCGGCTCGCCGTTGAAGCGGCCCTTGAACTCGCGCGGCGTGTTGAAGACGAAGTCGACGTCGTCGAACAGATTGATCAGCTGCGGGCAGAAGGTCACGCCGACATAGCGCGCCGGCGTCTGGCCCGAACCGTTGAAATGCTGGTGCCAGCAATTCAGCGGAATGGCGAACATGGCGCCGGCTTTCCACTCGAAGGTGATGCGCTGGCCGGAGTCGTTCCAGACCGTGGTCGAGCCGCGCCCGTCGAGGATCAGCACCATCTCCTCGTAAAGCTGGCGCTGCGGCGCAAGCTTGCCGCCCTTCGGGATTTCACAGACATAGCAATCGTTCGACTGGCGCGATTGCTCATGATTGATGAAGACGCCACGCCCGCCGCGCCGTCCCCAGGGTTTCAGCTCGACGGTCTTCAGATCCGGCACATATTGCGCGCCGATGATGTCGAGCCCCTCGTCCCGCACCCAGCGTTCGTAGGGCGAATCCTTCTCCGACGAAAACTTCTGCGCCAGCTCAGCCGAGACCTGCGGTCCACGCGACATGCCGTCCTCCCTGTCTTTTTCAGGAAGTTTAGCGCTGGCGCAGGGTGGGGGCAAATGGTGGCGTGTGCAGCCGTGCGAACATTCGGAAGCCCGCGTGCTCATGCAGCACGCGGTAGGTCGCTCCTCAGCCGCAGGTCTGACCAGAGTTGGGGAAGGTCGCGCGGTAAGCCGCACGCCCTTTCAACCAGTTTTCGCACAGCCGCTCGCTCGCGGTGCAATCGACCGCAGCCGGCTCCACGATCGGGACAGCATTGCACGAGGCGCCCGACCTCGAGCTGCGGGCCAGGGCGAAGCTCGTCAGGGCTACAAAGCCGGCGACAATCAAGGCAAGCGGGACAACGAAACGCATAGCGACCCTCCGCACGCACAGATGCCCGACGATGGTTAATGATGCTCTACGAACGTGCGAGCGGATGGTTTTGGTTCATCACGAGATGCTGATCGGCCACATCAAGTCGGGGCGCCATCGCTGTCAGCGGCGGAGCGGTGGATTCCACGGCTCGCAAAATTCAGCCGCCTACGTCAAAGCTCGGTATGGGTGCTTACATATCCCATCAAGAAATCGATGAACTCATCGACCCGCGTGGGCTGCTTGCCGGCGGAGACGATGGCGGCGATGACGTCGCCCCAACTGATCAGGCTGTCGAACAGGACGACGAGCGCGCCCGTCGCGAGGTCTTCCGAAATGGCGTAGTCGGGAAGGCGAGCAATGCCGATACCGTCCCGCGCCGCGTCTTGCAGGATGATGCTGTCGTTGGTTTCGAAATTTCCCTTTATCTTCACGACGCGCTCCTTGCCGCCCTCCTTGAAGCGCCAGTCGTAAGGGCCTCGGACACTGTGGTGAATGAGGCAATTGTGCTGATGCAAGTCGTCGATGCTCTCGGGACGCCCACGGCTTCGTACATAGTCCTGGGAAGCGCAGACGAGATATTTGATCGGCGCCAGGGTGATCAGCCGCGTGCTCTTGTCGGTCACGTCGGTCGAGTTCCTGACGGTGATCCCGGCGTCGTAACCCTCCCCGATCAGGTTCGGCAGTTCGGTTCCGATTTCCAGCTTCACCGTCACGCCCGGGTGGCGCTTTGCAAAAGTCCGCGCCGCCTTGGAGACAAGCCTCTGGCCGACGCCGAGGCTGGAGTGGATTCGCAGCGTCCCGGTCATGCTCGCATCGAAATTGGCGGCGAAAGTCGTCGCCTGTTCCAGCGCGTGCAGCGGGTCGCGGATCTTGCCCAGGAACTCCCGCCCGACTTCCGTGACCATCAAGCGACGCGTGGACCGCGCAATGAGCTTGACGCCCAGTCGTTGCTCGAGGTTCGACACATAACGGCTGACCGCAGACGTGGAGATCTTCATCTCCGCCGCAGCGGAGGTGAAGCTGCCCAGCTCCGCCACACGCGTGAAGGCTACGATCTCATGGACATCCCGCATATCTTGCGTCCCTCAACGGCCGAGTCTCGCCGGATGATCAGGGCGCAAGATGTAGAAGGCAAGATACGCTCAGGGTTTCAGCCCCCCTCACATCAATAGCGGCGGGCAGGCGTCCGGTTACAGCCCCAAGACGCGACGCGCCACGATGTTCTTCTGGATTTCGGACGTCCCGCCATAGATGGTCGCCCTTCGCGCCTGCAGGAAGGAACGCCCCACGTGGATCAATCGGCCGTCTGCATGAATCGGCGCAAGGCTGGCCCCGTCCGGGCCGGCTGCCTCCAGGAGCAGGTCTGCCAGATTCTGCAAGATCTCGCCGTTTGCGATCTTCAGCGCCGAAGCGATGGACTTCGGTATCGCGTCACGCTTGAGCAGTCTCAGCGCTTCCGAGAAGGCTGCCGTGAAGGCGAGAACATCGATCTGCGCTTTCGTGAAGCGGTCCGCGAAAGCCGCATCGTCGAAGGCGCCGGAGCCCTTGGCGACAAGCCGGACCCTTTCCAGGAAGATGATGATCTTTTGAGGGGTCGAACTGATCAGGCGTTCATTGTCCAGGACGGCATTGGCCATGTCCCAGCCGTTGTTCAGACCACCGACGATGTTCTCGATCGGCACTTCAACGTCTTCGAAGAACACCTCGGAAAATTCATCTTCACCCGAGATCGTCCTGATGGGGCGACGTTTCACACCTTCGGAACTCAGGTCGATGAGGATCATGCTGATGCCGCGTCGACGATCTGACGCGTGCTTGTCGGTGCGTATCAGGGCGAACATCCAATGAGCGACATGTCCGCCGGTGGTCCATATTTTCTGGCCGTTGACGATGACCTTGTCGCCCCGAACCTCACCGGAGGTCTGCAGGGACGCGAGATCCGATCCTGAACCGGGTTCGGAATAGCCCTGGCACCAACGCACGCTGCCATTCAGCATGCCGGCGAGGTGCCGCGTCTTCTGCTCCGGCGTTCCGAAACGAATGAGCGTCGGGCCGATGTGATAGATCGCCTGGCTCGAAAGCTCAGGCGCGCCACGAATCGCGAGCTCCTCGAAGAGAATGATCCTCTGTTCGACGGTCGCTTCCATTCCGCCGTGCGCCTTGGGCCATGCCGGGGCGATCCAGCCTTTCTCGTATAATTTCCGATGCCACCAATCAGCGACCTCCACCTTTGGCCGAGTCGGCAAATCGCAGAACTCATTCGGGAGGACGCTCGTCAGGAATTCTCGCACTTCGGATCGGAATGCCTGGCCGTCGACTGAGTCGGATTGAAAGTGAGCCGCGAGATTGTCGCCGGAGCCACCCGCCGCATGGACGATCCTCCGCTCGCCCGCCGCATCCGAATAGCATCGTGTGGCAGCGACAATCCGCTTGATGAACAGCCCGATGTCGCACTCATCCGTGAATCCGATTCCTCCATGCATTTGCGCCGCCCAGCGCAAGACACGCATCGCAGTCTCGCAGATCCTCGCGCGGACGGCCGACGCCATTGCATGCGAGCCTTCCTTGCTGTCAACGATCTGCGCTGCTTCATGAACGAGCGCGCGTGACAGTTCGAGGTCGACGAAAATGTCGGTCGCACGATGCTGCAAGGCCTGGAACTCACTGATCGCCTTTCCGAACTGTCGGCGCAGTCGCATATAGGCCAGCGTTCGGTCGAACAGTTCGAGGCAACAACCGAGCAGTTCAGCGGAGAGACCCAGACGCGCAGCAGCGCGCGCGCGCGCGATGATCGCCTCGGATGAGTCCAGGACGGATCCATCCGGCAGATCCGTGTTTGTGAACGTCACGAGCGACAATCGGGCGCCATCGACGGCTTCCGTCTCCGTGAGTTCAATGCCCGGAAGAGCAAGCGGCGCAAGCACGAGAACCGGTCGACCGCCCGCCACGGCATCGACAATCACCCATTTCTTGTCGCGAGGATCCGTCCAGAGCCGCGCACGCCCGTTCAAGGTCGAGCGGCCTGCTGCATCGAAGTCGACAGTCCGGTTCGCCTGCTCGACCGTTGTCGCCGACAAGGCGACGGCCATCTGGCCGGCATCATGTTGCGCCCAGTTTCCCGATGCGCTGAGGTATGCCGCCACCATGGGCCACGCGGCGGCAGGCAGCAGTTTTCGGCCCATCTCCTCCGCGACGCCGGCCATGTCGGCGAGGCTCAAACCGCTGCCGCCCATAGCCTCCGGCGCGAGCAGGCCATTCCAGCCGGACTCCTGCAACGCGGCGTCCCAGTCGCCCGCTCCAGGCTCAAGGCGTCCAAGCAAACCAAGCTTCACATTCTGGCTCGCAAAGCGCGCGGCCTGATCCCGAAGCAGGGTCCGATCGTTTTCCGAGCTCGTCATTTTCTTGTTTCCATGGCCGCAGGCGAGGTATCGAGAGGTCCTGGACGATCAGTCGCTGAGAATCTCGCGAACGCGCGCCACGAGATGCGGCGGCGATGCGTAGGCGCGCTTGACGATGTCCTGCATGTCCTCACCTTTCGTCAGTCCGATCGTGAGGTTCAGTTTTTCAATTTCCGCCAGGAACGCTGGATCGCTCAAAGTGTCGGCGAACGCCTTGCGGAGAATGCGGACGCGACCGGGCGGCAAATTCGGAGGAGCGATATACGGCCGCGCCAGCACCGTGCTCGTGAAAACGATGTCGAGCGCCGTCTTGTCCGTTTCGCTGGAAACGAAGTCCTTGACGAGCGGAACGTTCGCCGGGACCTCGGGCATCTTCGTGGGTGCGAGCTGTGCGAGGATCTTCAGCGACCCGTTGGTGATCCATTCGGGATGACTGGCCTTGATCCCTTCCATGTCCCACATGCGGCCGGTGATCTCGCCCTGCTCCAAAGCCATGGCGGCCTCGCGCGTCCCGGGATACCCCGTGATGATCTTGACGCCGGAAAGGTTCAGAACCTTCTTCACCGCCAAGGGAAGCAGATATGTATCGCCCGAGCGCGACGTGGCCCCGACCAGGAGGGGTTTGCCGGCGATCAGATCCGGAAGCGATTGCGCCTGAGCGGTTTTCCATGCGACCAGAACAGACGCCGAGCTGACGGCGTTGCCGATCATCGTCAGATCGGGGCCTGCGAACTGCGCCTTCGAGGTGGACCCTGCGAAAAGCGGATCGAAGATCAGCGCCGAGTTCACCGCGGCGATCGCCGTCCCGTCCTTGGGAGCGATCTTCGTGATGTAATTCGCGAGCGTCATGCTGCTCGCACCCGGCATGTTCACCGGAACGATGGCGGGCTCACCTGGAATGTGCCGCGTCATGTGCTTGCTGATGATACGCGCAAACGTGTCGTAGCCACCCCCGGGGCCGTAGCCGATGTAACAGGTGATCGTCTTGCCTTTGAAGAAGGCCTCGTCGCTCGTTTGCGCCATTGCTGAATGGCACGACAAGACAAGCGCGGCGCTGAAAGCTACGAGCCATGATCTCTTGAGCAACATGTCCTCCAACTTTTTTTTTAAGTTTGGGCTGGCCTCAGTACGACCAGACCCTCCAATGCGACCGCCCCCTGCCCGTCAGTTCGAACGCGCAAGGGATTCACATCTACGGATTCGAGAATATCTC
>JAQGKM010000159.1 GCA_028290125.1 Hyphomicrobiales bacterium
CCGGCGCGCCGATCATGATCGGGACGAACCAGTTGCCGAAGCCGCCGATGAGCGCCGGCATGACCATGAAGAAGATCATGATGACGCCGTGGCCGGTGATGAACACGTTGTACATGTTCTTGGCCGCGTCGATCGAACCGTCGCCGGTCAGCATCTTGGAGATCCACGGGAACACCGAGATGCCGGTGCCGGCGAGCTCGGCGCGCATGGCGATGGACAGGAGGCCGCCGATGATCCCCGCGCAGATCGCGAAGATGATGTAGAGCGTGCCGATGTCCTTGTGGTTCGTCGAATACATGTAGCGCCGCCAGCCCGTCGGGTGGGCGTGCGCCTCATGGTGGTGATGGTCGGTAGCCGTCGTTGCCATCTTGGGATGTCCTCGTCGAATGACGTGTCGGATTACTGGCGAAGCGTGGAGGTGGCGTCAGCCACCGACACATCGCCGGAGCCGGGAGTTTCGGCGGATGCGTACTTCTTCTTGGCGTCGTCGAGCCAGGCGGCATAGGCCTGCTCGGACACCACGCGGAAGGCGATCGGCATGTAGGCGTGATCCTTGCCGCAAAGCTTGGAGCACTGGCCGTAGTAGATGCCTTCGCGGTCGGCCTTGAACCAGGCCTCGTTCAGACGGCCGGGGACGGCGTCCATGCGAACGCCGAGCGCCGGGATCGTGAAGGAGTGGATGACGCCGACGGCGTCGGCCGTGATCTGCAGGCGAACCGACTTGCCGACCGGAACCACCGCCTCGTTGTCGACGTCGAGCAGGCGCATCTTGCCGGCGGCAAGCTTCTCCTGGTCGAGCAGGTTCGAGTCGAATTCGAAGCCGCCGTTGGCTTCCTTCGGGTAGGTGTAGGTCCAGTACCACTGCTTGCCCGTGACCTTCATGGTCATGTCGGTCTGGGGCAGGGCGATCTGCTTGGTGAGCAGGCGGAAGGACGGGATCGCGATGACCACGAGGATCAGAAGCGGGATCGCCGTCCATGCCACTTCAAGACCCGTGTGATGGGTCGTGCGCGAGGGCGTCGGGTTCGCGTTCTCGTTGAACTTGAAGACCACGTAGGCCAGCAGCGCCAGAACGAACAGCGAGATGACGATGATGATCGGCAGAAGCAGGCCGTTGTGGAAGACGTGCATGTCCTCGGCGACGGTCGAATTTGCCGCGATCATGCCCATCTGGTTGGGCGCCGCGTGCGACACGCCGGGCTGGAAGCCCTGGGCGAGGGCCGCAGGCGCGAAGCCGGCCAGGGCGGAAAGTGCTGAGAGGCAAGCCGCCCCTTTCGAGACTGTGGTGGGCCATCCCTGCGCACCGTGAAAGCCAGGTCTCATGAACGTCGTCGCTCCTGCTGCGCCGTTCGGGGCGTTTCTTTCATCGCGCGGCGCCCCCCGATTTCGACGGCCGCGCGTGCACAGCCCGTTGGGGGGCTGGCCGTGGCTGTTCCAAACCACAAAGATCGCGCAAGCGCAACAAGGGGGCGACACGAAGGCTTGCGGCAAATTCGCGCCCGAATCGTTGATGCAGCGCATGATGGAAGGCGAAACGACGTGTGCGGCAACCGCTTCCGGCGACCGGGCGCGCACCGGCCCCCGGATGGCTCCCACCGAGGTTTTCCACCGGCCATCGCCGGAAGCGGCCCCGCAAGGGCCGGCGATGATTCGCCTACGGCCTGCCGCGACTTGACAGCGCCGGGCCATTTGTTAACCCCAAGCCGGCGCGCGAACACGCCTCGCGCAAAAGGCGGCATTGCCTTATTCGCTTCGGTTTTGCCTATTACGAACTTGGCCGGCGCCCGCGCGGGTCGGGGCCGGGATGAAATGGACGGACGATGCAGGACCGAGTGATGCGCATGATGGGCGGAGTTTTTCAGGCGCGCCGCTTGCGCCGGGCGGGCTTGTCCGCCGTGGCGGCGGCGGCCCTGCTGGGAGCCTTCTCGGCACCCGCCGCCGCCCAGGGCGTGGTGAAATCCAAGCATGGCGACTGGGAGATGCGTTGCGAGACGCCCGCCGGGGCGTCGCGCGAGCAATGCGCGCTGATCCAGTCGATCGCCGCCGAGGACAAGCCCAACGTCAGCCTCGTCGTCATCGTGCTGAAGACGGCGGACGGCAAGGCGCGCCTGCTGCGTGTCATCGCGCCGCTCGGCGTGCTGCTGCCGGCCGGGCTCGGGCTCAAGATCGACAATGTCGACGTCGGCCGCGCCCTGTTCGTGCGCTGCCTGCCGACCGGCTGCGTGGCGGAGGTCGTGATGGACGACAAGCTCCTCGAGCAGCTGAAAGCCGGCGCCAACGCCACCTTCATCGTATTCAACACGCCGGAAGAGGGCATCGGCCTCCCTCTGGCGCTTGCAGGTTTCAGCCAGGGGTTCGAGAAGCTGCCGTAAGGCGCTGCATCGGGGGGAAGACACGCTCATGAAGACAATTCTGCTGACGGGCGCCTGCGCGCTGCTTCTCGCCGGCTGCGGCTCCACAGGGTCGAGCATCGGCAATCTCATCGCCTTCAATTCGCCGACCGCGCCGCCGCCGACCGACATGACCAAGCGCATCGACAAGGTCGATTGCCCGGTCGTGGACGTTCTCGAGGGCGGCGGCCACATGCAGATCGGCTCGGGCTCGGGCCTGCGCCAGCAGTTCACCATCGGCGACACGTCGCGCGAGTGCACGGTCGTCAACGGCCAGATCTCGATTCGCGTCGGCGTCTCGGGCCGTGTCGTCGCCGGTCCCGCCGGCGGGCCGGGCTCCTTCACGATTCCGATCCGTGTCGGCATCCGCCGCGAGGACAACCAGCAGATCGTCACCTCGAAGGTCTTCACCGTCCCGGCCAGCATCCCGGCGGGCTCGTCCAGCTCGACCTTCGCCTTCGTGTCCGATCCCGTCACCGTGCCGTTCACCCGCGAAGAGGCGAACGAGGACTACATGGTCGTCGTCGGCATCGCGAAGAAGTAGATCCGCAGTCGCTCACCCTCCCCCTTGCGGGGAGGGCGGCTCGGGCGCAGCCCGAGCGGGGTGGGGGTCGTGAGGCCCCTTCCCAAACCGCACGGGAAAAGCGCGCCGCGCGCTCCTGCCGCGGTTGACTCGCCTCTGCAGACTCGGGCACGTTCGGACCGTCAGCCAAAGACCCCACGCGGAAGAGACCGGCGGATGTTTCGACATTTCGCCGGCGCCGAAGGCGCAACCGCCCCGGAAACGCTCAGGCCCATGGACCGCGAGGGGATGACACTCTGGAAAGCGA
>JAQGKM010000163.1 GCA_028290125.1 Hyphomicrobiales bacterium
GAGATCTCGCCCGACTCGTGCCGCCTGTGGGACATGAAGTCGAACGACAAGCTCGACAAGGACCGTTTCCGTCGCGACATGGGCGGCCTCGTCGAGGCCTACAGCGAGGTCGCGCGCCGTCTCGGCATCATGCAGGAAAACGAGCCGCCGCGTTCGGCGGGTCCGAAGCTGGTGCAGTAATCCATTATCCCGGGGGCCATCGCGCCCCCGGATCGTTTCGACTTTCAAAGCATGAAGGCTAGAGCATGAAGGCCCGCGTCACCGTCACCTTGAAGACCGGCGTACTCGACCCGCAGGGCAAGGCCATCGAAGGCGCGCTGAAGTCCTTCGGCATCGAAGGCGTCGGCAGCATCCGCCAGGGCAAGGTGTTCGACATCGAGCTGTCCACGCAGGACCGCGCGCAGGCTGAAACGCTGCTCAAGGCCGCGTGCGAGAAGCTGCTCGCCAACACCGTCGTCGAGAATTACCGCGTCGAGATCGTCTGATCCGATCCGACACAGAGGATCTGCGTCCATGAAAGCCGCCGTCGTTCTTTTTCCCGGTTCCAACCGCGAGGGCGACGCCGTTCGCGCGATCGAAATGGCGACTGGCCACAAGCCGCAGATTGTCTGGCATGCGGACACGGACCTGCCGGCCGGCACGGATCTCGTCGTGCTGCCGGGTGGCTTTAGTTACGGCGATTATCTGCGCTGCGGCGCCATCGCGGGCCGCGCCGCGATCATGGATGCGGTGCGCGCGCATGCCGCCCGTGGCGGCCTCGTGCTCGGCATCTGCAACGGTTTCCAGATCCTGTGCGAAGGCGGCCTGCTGCCAGGCGTGCTGATGCGCAACAAGGACCTGCGCTTCATCTGCAAGATGCAGCATCTGCGCGTCGAGCGCGCCGACACCGCCTTCACGCGCGCCTACCGCAAGGGCGATGTCATCAAGGTCGCGATCGCGCATGGCGAAGGCAATTACGAGGCCGACGACGAGACGATCGCGCGTCTCGAAGGCGACGGCCGCGTCGCCTTCCGGTATTGCGACGCGAGCGGGGTGATCGGCGGTCTCGCCAATCCGAACGGCTCGACCCACGACATCGCCGGGATCTACTCCGAGAAGCGCAATGTGCTCGGCATGATGCCGCATCCGGAAAACCTGATCGATCCGCTGGTCGGCGGCATCGACGGCGCCGGGCTCTTCAAGAGCCTCGTCGCCGCTTGATCCCACCTCGGACAACCGAACAAAAAAGAGCCGGCGCAAGCCGGCTCTTTTCGTATATGGAGAGTGCTTCGATCAGAAGCGGTAGGTGACGCCGGCGCCGATCAGCCAGGGGTCGAGTTTCACCTTCGCGGTGACCGGCACGGAGCCGGCGGCCAGCGTCGCGGTCGCGTCCGGACGCAGCCAGAGCTTCTTGACGTCGAAGTTCAGGCCCCAATGCTTGTCGAGCATGTAATCGAAACCGACCTGCAGGGCGACGCCCGCGGCGTTCTTGACCTTGAACGACGACATCGGGCCGGCCTCCTTGTTCGAGAACATGAAGGTGTAATTGACGCCCGCGCCGACGTAGGGCTTGAAGGCGCCGAAGTCGGTGAAGTGATATTGCAGCATCAGGGTCGGCGGCAGCAGCCAGGTTGAGCCGATCTTGCCGAGGGCCGCGAGCGCGCCGGCGCCCTTCACGTTATGCGGGGTGACGCCGAGGATGAGCTCGGCCGCGATGTTCTTCGTGAAGAAATACGAGATGTCGAGTTCCGGCACGACGGCCGTGGAGGCCTTGAGGCTGCCCGGCGTGGCGACGCCGTTGACCGTGACGGAGGCCGAAGACTGCGGCGCCACGACAAGGCCGCGAACGCGGATCATCCACGGGCTGGACTGTTCGGCGAGCAGCGGCGCGGCAGGCGCGCGGACGCCCGGAAGATCCGCCGCCAATGCGGGGAGCGAGACCGTGCCCAGCAACATGGCGAGGGCGGCGCGGGAGGTGTGGCTCATGATCGTTTCCTTGGAATGTTCGTCAGGTCCGGAGACCCTTGCCGCGCAATAAGGGTGCAGCTGAGCCGTCAGGTATTTGCGCCAGATCAAACGGCCGAGCTTCAAACGTCGCTTCTGCACGGCTGTGGCTTCAGAGCCACGCTTGCGGAAGTGATTGCCTTCCCGCTCTGCGGCGGCTAATCGAAACCCTGCTCCCCGGGTCGCGACAGGCCCGTCGCCAGAGGGCCGTCACTTGGCAAGCCAGACCAACGAAATCACGCCGCAGCTCGTCGCCGAACACGGCCTCAAGCCGGACGAATACGAGCGCATTCTCCAGCTGATCGGCCGGACACCCACGCTCACCGAGCTCGGCATCTTCTCGGCCATGTGGAATGAGCATTGCTCCTACAAGTCCTCGCGCATGCATCTGCGCAAGCTGCCGACCAAGGCGCCTTGGGTGATCCAGGGGCCGGGCGAGAACGCCGGCGTCATCGACATCGGCGACGGCCAGGCCTGCGTGTTCAAGATGGAGAGCCACAACCATCCCTCGTTCATCGAGCCCTATCAAGGCGCGGCGACGGGCGTTGGCGGCATCCTGCGCGACGTGTTCACCATGGGGGCGCGGCCCATCGCCTGCCTGAACCTGCTGCGCTTCGGCGCGCCCGAGCATGCCAAGACCCGCCACCTCGTGGCGGGCGTCGTCGCGGGCGTCGGCGGCTACGGCAATTCGTTCGGCGTGCCGACGGTCGGCGGCTCCGTGAACTTCCACACGCGCTACGACGGCAACATCCTCGTCAACGCCATGGCGGTCGGTCTCGCCAAGACGGACGAGATCTTCTACGCCAAGGCGACCGGCGTCGGCCGCCCGATCGTCTATCTCGGCTCCAAGACCGGACGCGATGGCATCCATGGCGCGACCATGGCGTCGGCCTCGTTCGAGGCGGATGCCGAAGAGAAGCGCCCGACCGTTCAGGTCGGCGATCCCTTCTCGGAGAAGCTGTTGCTGGAAGCCTGCCTCGAGATCATGGCCAAGGGCTGCGTCATCGCCATCCAGGACATGGGCGCTGCCGGCCTCACCTCCTCGGCGGTCGAAATGGGCGCCAAGGGCGGGCTCGGCATCGATCTCGATCTCGACAAGGTGCCGTGCCGCGAAGAAGGCATGACGGCCTACGAGATGATGCTGTCGGAGAGCCAGGAGCGCATGCTCATGGTTCTCGATCCCGCCAAGGAAGCCGAGGCCGAAGCCATTTTCGTGAAATGGGGCCTCGATTTCGCGGTCATCGGAAAGACCACCGACACCAAGCGTTTCGTCATCCGCCACAAGGGCCGGATCGAAGTCGATCTGCCGATCATGGAGCTCGGCGATGAAGCGCCGGTCTACGATCGCCCGCATGTGCCGACGCCGAAGCAGCCGGTCATCGACGCCGCGTCGGTGACGCCGCCGATGTCGAACGCCGATGCGCTCGTCCATCTGCTCGGCACGCCGGACCTGTGCTCGAAGCGCTGGGTCTGGGAGCAGTACGATCACCTGATCCTCGGCAACAGCGTCCAGCAGCCGGGCGGCGACGCCGGCGTGGTGCGCATCGGCGACGGCCCCAAGGGGCTCGCGATGACCACCGACGTCACGCAGCGCTATTGCGAGGCCGATCCGGTCGAGGGCGGCAAGCAGGCGGTGGCGGAAGCCTGGCGCAACATCACCGCGACGGGCGCCTTGCCGTTGGCGCTCACCGACAATCTGAATTTCGGCAATCCGGAAAAGCCCGAATACATGGGCCAGCTCGTCGGCTGCCTCGAAGGCATCGGCGACGCCGCGCGCGCGCTCGACGTCCCGATCGTGTCCGGCAATGTCTCGCTTTATAACGAGACGCATGGCCGCGGCATTCTTCCGACTCCCTCCATCGGCGGCGTCGGCGTGATCGCCGATGTGGCGAATTCAGATTCGGTCGCTTTCAAGGCTGCCGGGC
>JAQGKM010000174.1 GCA_028290125.1 Hyphomicrobiales bacterium
GGCGGCGCATCGCCGAAGAACAGGAACTGGCGACGGTTGCAGCCGATCGAGGCGGCGTAAGCCGCCGTGCGGTCGAGTTCGGACTGCTGGCGGCTGGCGGCGTCGCGGAATTGCTGCGCGCGGGCGGGATCGGTCGCGGCGCCCGGCATGCCGAGTCCGGAGATCTGCTGGGCAAGGCGATTGCAGTCGATGGCCTGCGCGAGCGCGTCGCCTTGCGACGAGCCCATGCCGGCGATGAGGAGCATGGCGGACAGCACCCGGCCAAGGCGCCGCCGGGGCGCTGTGTTCGTGTCTTGTCGCGTCATCATGGCTCCCCGGGTGGTCGGATCCGGCTGGTCGGTTGCGAGTCGCTGCAGGCGACCGTCTTCCTCTGCCCGCCCATCGCGGCGGCATAATGGCGACCCTGTAAAGCGCCGCCGGACATCCCATATCAGAGGCGAAGGCAGGAGAAAACGATGCGACGCTCGTTCTTTGCATATGCAGTGGGATTGCTTGTGGGTCTTGGCGCCGCCGCGCCCGCGCTGGCCGACGGACCCGACCTTATCTTTCGCAAGTCGACGGTGTTCAAACTGCTGACGCCCAACGACAAGCTGGCGACCTATGCGATCGACGATCCGGTCGTCGACGGCGTCGGCTGCTGGTACACGGTGCCCGAGCGCGGCGGCATCGCCGGCGCCTTCGGCGTGGCCGAGGAAGTTTCGGACGTTTCGCTGGCCTGCCGCCAGTTCGGGCCGATCAAGTTCAACGAGAAGTCCGAACAGGGCGATGTCGTGTTCCGCGAACGCCGGTCGTTCATCTTCAAGAAGATGCAGATCGTGCGTGGCTGCGACGCCAAGCGCAACGTGCTCGTCTACATGGTCTACAGCGACAAGCTGGTCGAGGGTTCGCCGAAGAACTCGACATCGACCGTGCCGCTGATGCCATGGGGCACGACGGGCGACGTGCCCAAATGCGCGGACTTCATCCGCGGCTAGCGGCGGAGCGCGGTCAGCGACAGGTGACGCGCAGGCCCGCGCCCTTCGGGGCGGTCGATGCCTGTTCGATGGTCGCGGTCTCGTCTTCGTTCAGGCCGAAGGACACGGACGGGCCGCGGCCCATCGCCGAGCACCAGGCGTCCGCCACCGTGCGGGCGCAGGTGGACCCTGCGGTCAGGCATTCGGCGATTCCGTAACCCTCGTCGTGCGGGATCAGGAACGTCTCCTGCGCCGGCGCTGGCACGGAAGGCAACGCGAAAGCCGCCGCCAACAGGGCGGGGATCAGGCTGAGACGGACCGTAACGCGGATCGAACGACGCATGGGACAGGCCTGTGATTAGGTGACTGCCCCAGAATGGCCGGATTCCTTAAAAAGACTCTTAACCCTCCCGTAGCGTCCTGCGCTTGACGGAAATCGAAGCCTGCAGCATGGTGCCGCCCATGACGCGCAACGCCTGCATCACCTGCCGGAAGATTATCAGCTAGCTTTTCTGCTGGCTGGCGCCGTCTTGCACCCCAAGACCTTCGTTTCGAAGCAAAGCCCCCGGCCAGCAGGCTTGAAGGGGAAACTATGGCTCAGCATACGCCTTTGCGCCTGTACAACACGCTGACGCGGCAGAAGGAAATCTTCACGCCGATCGATCCGGCGCGCGTGCGCATGTATGTCTGCGGACCGACCGTCTACGACTTCGCGCACATCGGCAACGCCCGCCCGATCATCGTCTTCGACGTGCTCTACCGCGTCCTCCGCCATGTCTACGGCGAGGCGCAGGTCACCTATGTGCGCAACATCACGGACGTGGACGACAAGATCAACGCGCGCGCCGCCGAGCGCGGGATCACCATCCGCGAGCTGACGGACGAAACCGCGCGCATCTTCCATGAGGACGTCGCGGCGCTGGGCTGCCTCAAGCCCGACGTCGAGCCGCGCGCCACCGAGCACATCGCCGAGATGATCGCGATCATCGAGAAGCTGATCGCCTCGGGCCACGCCTATGCGGCAGAAAGCCATGTGCTGTTTTCCGTGCCGTCGATGGCCGACTACGGCGGCCTGTCTCGCCGTCCGCTCGACGAGATGATCGCCGGCGCCCGCGTCGACGTCGCCGCATACAAGCGCGACGACATGGACTTCGTGCTGTGGAAGCCCTCGAAGGAGGGTGAGCCGGGCTGGGACTCGCCGTGGGGCTTCGGTCGTCCGGGCTGGCACATCGAATGCTCGGCGATGAGCTGGAAGCATCTCGGGGAAACGTTCGACATCCACGGCGGCGGCATCGACCTCGTGTTCCCGCACCACGAAAACGAAATCGCCCAGTCGCGCTGCGCCTTCGGCCATTCGATCATGGCCAGCGTCTGGATGCACAACGGCTTCCTGCAGGTCGAAGGCGAGAAGATGTCGAAGAGCCTCGGCAATTTCATCACCATAAACGAAGCGCTGTCGGACTGGCAGGGTGAGGTGATCCGCTTCAACATGCTCAAGACGCATTATCGCCAGCCGATCGACTGGACGGTCGCGAGCTTGCGCGAGACGAAACGCGAACTCGACAAAATGTATGCGATCGCCAGCGACTTCGCGGCGTCGCCCGCGATGATCCCGCCGGAATTCATGGCGGCGCTCGAAGACGATCTCAACATGCCCGAAGCCATCACGGTGTTGCGCCGGCTCTATTCGGAAGCAATCGATGGCGTCGCGCTGGCAGGAACGCGGCTCGCCTCCTGCGGGCATCTGCTCGGACTCTTTCAGAAGAGCCTGCCGGAATGGATCGGCTGGCGCCCGGCCTCGGCGCAGATCGACGAATTGGCCGTGCAGCGCCTCATCAACGCACGCGTCGCCGCCCGCAAGGCGAAGGACTTCGCCGAGAGCGACCGCATCCGCGACGAGCTGGTGGCGATGGGCATCCAGCTGCGCGACGGCAAGGGACCCGACGGCGAGCTGATCACCC
>JAQGKM010000184.1 GCA_028290125.1 Hyphomicrobiales bacterium
CGATGCTCGTCAAACTCGGCCTCAAGGAAGACGAGGCCATCGTCCATCCGTGGATCAACAAGGCGCTCGAGAAGGCGCAGCAGAAGGTCGAGGCGCGCAACTTCGACACCCGCAAGAACATCCTGAAGTACGACAACGTCATGAACGACCAGCGGAAGGTCGTGTTCGAGCAGCGCCGCGAAATGATGGCGCAGGAATCGCTCGAAGAGACGGTCGGCAACATGCGCGCCAACGCCATCGACGAACTCGTCGGGCGTCACATGCCGAAGGATTCCTATCCCGAGACCTGGGCCGTCGCCGACCTGGCGAACGATGTTCTGGAGCTTCTCAGCCTCGATCTGCCGATCGCCGATTGGGCGAAGGAAGAAGGCATCGGCTCCGAGGAGATGGCCGAGCGCATTCATGCCGCGGCCGACGCCGCCTATGCCGAGCGCACCGAGAAGAACACGCCCGACGTCATGCGCTACATCGAGAAGCAGGTCGTCCTGCAGGTGCTCGATCATTTCTGGCGAGAACATCTCGTCATGCTCGACCATCTTCGCCAGGTCATCGGCTGGCGCGGTTATGCGCAGCGCGATCCGCTGAACGAATACAAGTCGGAAGCTTTCGAGCTGTTCAACAGCCTGATCAACCGCTGGCACGAAGTCACGACCCAGCAGCTGATGCGCGTCGAGGTTGCCTTCGACCAGTCCGGCGAACCGACCGGCATGTCGCAGGAAGAGCAGGACGCGATCGCCGCCATCAATGCGCAGATCGAAGCCGGCGGCGTCTCGCCCGCCGCGCTCGGCTTCGCACCGGCGCAGGAGGCGCAGCCCCAGCGTGACCCGAACGATCCCGCGACCTGGGGACGCGTCGGCCGCAACGAGGATTGTCCGTGCGGCTCGGGCAAGAAATTCAAGCACTGCCACGGGGCGCTGGTCTGACCTCGCCCTTTTGATATCGACGAAAAAAGCCCGGCCGAGACGCCGGGCTTTTTGTTTGTCCAACGCGCCGCGCACCCTGCCGACAGTCGGCTGCAGCTATTCTCGTGGACTTGCTTGGCTCGCTGACATATAAACGAATCAGTTGCAGCTATATGCGTTTGCGCCCCACTTTTACATTACGTTTACATTACCTTGCGAGACGTTATGACGTTTCACCGGACGCCGTACTGGACTCCCGAAACCCTGGCCTCAGTCGGGGCCCCGATGACCGAACTCCTTCACACGCCCGCAACAGCCCGGCAGGCCCCGCCGCTGGTGCTGGGACTGGTGGCGAATTACGACGCCGAGCAGATCGCCCCGTTCGTGATGTCACTTCGCGCAACCGGCTATGACGGCGACGTGGTGCTCCTGACGTCCGACCTCAAATCCGACGCCCGTGTCCTGCTGGCGCAGACTGGCGTGGAAACGGTCGCGTTCGACCCGGCACGCCATGCGCCCTACCACATCCAGAATGCGCGCTGGTTTGTCTACCTCGACTACCTGACGCAACGATTGCGCGATGGATCAATGCCCAGCCAGGTGCTGTTCACGGACGTCCGCGACGTCGTGTTCCAGGCCGATCCGTTCAACGGCGTTGGCGGCGGGCTGAACGTCTTTCACGAGAATGACCGCTCACGGCTGGGAGAGTGCCCCGTCAACCGGCGCTGGTTGCGGACCTGTTTCGGTGACCATGTCGCGCTTGAACTCGCGTCCTTCGGCATCACGTGCTCCGGCACTGTCATGGGTGACGCCGTGCCGGCGCTGCGCTACCTGATCGAGATGTGGAACGTGATGTCGCTGCTGTCGGACGCCGCCGCCACGACGGTCGCCGATCAGGCGGTCCATAATTTCGTCGTTCATCGCAAATTGATCGAGAGCTTGCGGCACTGGCGCAATGGCGACCACGTCTACACGCTGCATCACGTCAGCCGCGAAGGATGGAGCATCGACGGAAACGGGGCGATCCGGACGCCAGACGGGTTCCGCTGCCCGATCGTCCACCAGTACGATCGCCACCCCGAACTTGCCGAGGCGATCCGGCAATTGTACACGCCGAGGGTCGCCAAGATGAACGCCGCCTGAACAGCGCAGCCATGCTTCGTTCAGCCAGCCGCCGCTAGTCTGGCTCCAAGCTCATCGGACGACTTGTCCCGGCTGCATTTGGAGACGAGACCATGACCAATTTTCGCAAGACGATGACCGGCGCCGTCGCTGCCCTCGCCCTCACCGCCACGATCGCCGCCAGCGCCACGCCGGCCGCAGCGGACTGGCGCGGACGTCATCACTACCGTGGTGGCGGCAATGGCGGCGCGATCGCCGCCGGCGTCATCGGCGCCCTCGCGCTGGGCGCCATTGCGGCGGGCTCGGCCCATGCGAGCCCGAACTACTACACGCCGTCCTATGTGACGCCGGTCTATGACGAGTCCTGCTTCCTGCAGGATCAGCCGACCTACGACCGCTGGGGCCGCTTCCGTGGCTATCGCCAGGTGACGGTCTGCAACTGACGGTTTGCAACTGACGCTCCGCGCCTGACGATCAGGCGCGCGAACTGCCTTCAGCGCCCCATCGACTTGCCGGAACAGAGAACCCTCCGCGCCACCCCCGTGCGCGGAGGGTTTTTCGTTTTGAGAATTAGCGGGCGGAGTCGTCAGTCTGCCGCAGGACGGCGCACCGGCGCATTCAGCGCCAGCTTGACCGGCTGCGCCGTGGTGACGGACGCCTGCGGCTTGGGCGGCTGCGCGGAGGCGCGCGGGCGCGGCGGCGGCAGCGGCACGGGAGCGGCAGTCTCGATCGCCGCCTTCGAGGACTCGTCGGACCCGAACAGCGACGGCAATTTCGGCGAGAAGCTGAGGAGCCGCGACACGACGGAGGTCTGCGGTTCGGACGTCTCGGCGCGCGCGGTCTCGACCTTGGCGGGCTCTGCCTTGACTGGTGAGGCTTTGACCGGTTCGGCCTTTGCGATCTTCTTGGCGGCCGGAGCGACGGCCTTCGCGGCGACAGAGGGCGCTGCAGCCTGCGCAGGCGCGACGACTGGCTTGGCGGCCGCCACCAACACGACCGCCGGCACAGGCTTGCCCTTGGCGTCCAGCGGGATCTCGCGCGGCGCTTCGGCGATCGCCTCGGGCCGGCTCACTTCCATCACATGGGCCATGCTCGGATGCTGGCCGCCGTCACTGTAGATCACCTTGACGGGCTGCACGCCGCTCTGGACCAGTTCGGCGACCTTGGTGTCGTCGGCGCGGGCCTTCTGCGAGACCAGCGCGGCAACCTGCGGATCCTGCTGCAGCGGGGGACAGGCGGCGGCGGCCTCGAGGCGCTGGCCGCCCGGCGCGCTGGCGTCGAACACATAGCGGCGACCGCAGAAATTCACCTGCGGCTCGCGCTTGGTGACGTCGAAGCGGTCGGAGCCTTCCTTCAGCTGACGCCAGAACGGCATGTTCGGATCGAGACGGTGCTTGGCCAGATTGTCGGGCGTCATCCGGAACGGATAGGACTGCATCTGGATCGCGCGCTGGCCGCCGGCGAAGGCTTCGCGGGCGATCGCGTAGATCTCTTCAATCTGCTGGTCGGTCATGGAGAAGCAACCCGCCGACGAGCAGGCGCCGTGCACCATGATGCTGCCGCCGGTGTAGCCCTGCGCGCGGTCGAGCGCATTGGGATAGCCGACGTTGAACGACAGGTAATAGGCCGAGTTCGGGTTCATCTGGCCCGGAGTGATCGTGTAGAAGCCCTCCGGCACCTGGCGGTCGCCTTCGCGGATCTTCGGGCCGAGCTGGCCGGACCACCGGCACATCGGAAATGACTTGATGAGCGCGTACTGGCCGTCGCTCTTCATCTTCCAGATTTCGAGCTCGGCTTCCTTCTTGTAGGCGCGGATCAGCACCGGCGAGGACCGGGTGGCGCCCTTGCTTTCCATGAGGGCCAGCGTCTCTGGCGGGATGGGACGATACGCCTTGGCGTTCGTGCCCGTGTCCTGGCAGCCGGCGAGCAGGCTCGCGGCCATCGCGACAGCGGCGATGCGACCTGCGGAAATCGCGAATTTCGCGCGTTTCTGGCTCGATGTGATCATGCGCTGACTGGACCCGCTTTGAAGCATGACGCGTACAGAACCGATCGAGGATCGGTCCACCCCAACCCCTAGCACGGCATGCTTACGAGTTGGTTACCGCGCCATGCGCGACGCGCCTAGGTTAAGGGCTGCGCCGATCTCACGCAACCATCCCGGGCGTCGCGAATTTACAGCTTCCGGCCCATGGCGAGAAACTTTTCGGCGCGCGCGGCGCGGATGTCGTCACGCGACATGTTGCTGAAGCTCACGATCGCCGTTTCGATGGCGTCGCCGGTCCGGCGGATCATGGCCTCCGGATCGCGATGGGCGCCGCCGGCCGGCTCCGGGATGATCCCGTCGATGATGCCGAAGCGCAGAAGGTCCTGGGCGGTGATTTTCATGTTGGTCGCGGCGTCCTGCCGTCGTCCGCTGTCGCGCCACAGGATCGACGCCGACGCCTCGGGCGAGGCGACCGTGTAGATGGCGTGCTCGAGCATCATGACGCGATTGGCGGTGGCGATCGCCACGGCGCCGCCGGATCCGCCTTCGCCGACCACCACGGCGACGTTCGGCACGCCGAGGGCGAGGCAGGCTTCCGTCGAGCGCGCGATGGCTTCAGCCTGGCCGCGCTCCTCGGCGTCGATGCCCGGGAAGGCGCCGGCGGTGTCGACGAGCGAGATGACGGGCAATTCGAACCGGTCGGCCATTTCCATCAGGCGCACCGCCTTGCGGTAGCCCTCGGGCCGCGTCATCCCGAAATTATGTCGCAGGCGTCCTTCGGTGTCGGAGCCCTTTTCCTGACCCATGATGCAGACCGACTGTCCGCGAAAACGCCCGAAACCGGCGATCAGCGCCTCGTCCTCGGCGAACTTGCGGTCGCCGGCGAGCGGCGTGAAGTCCTCGATCATGCCTTCGATGTAATTGACGAAGTGCGGGCGCATCTGGTGACGCGCGACCTGCGTCTTCTGCCATGGCGTCAGGGCCGCGTAGAGATCGACCAGCGCCTTCGCGGCGCGACTTTCCAGCTTGACCAGCTCCTCGCCGATTGCACCGGATTCATCCGTCTGCAAGGCTCGCAATTCGTCGATCTTGGCCTCGAGTTCGGCCACTGGTTTTTCAAAATCGAGGTAAGATCGCATGCTCATCGCTGTATTTGAGACCTCGCGGGCAGGCGCCGACAGGGTCTCGCCGGAGACGGCGGAACCTGTCGATTCCGAAAGGCGAAGTCAAGCGTTTGCGGGTTCAACCACCCGCGAGCGGATGCAGGTCGCGCACCATGGCGCGGGTGCGCTCATCGAGAACGTGGGTGTAGATCTGTGTCGTCGAGACGTCAGCATGGCCAAGCAGTTCCTGCACGACGCGCAGGTCCGCGCCGTTCTGCAGCAGGTGACTGGCGAAGGCGTGCCGCAACACATGCGGGCTGACGAGATCGGCCCGCAGCCCGGCCGCGGCCGCAGCCGTCTTGAGCTCGCGGGCGAACACCTGCCGGGGCAAATGGCCGCTCTCGCTGTCGGCTGGAAAGAGCCAGGCTGACGCGCCCTGGCCGGGCCGCAGTTCGGCCAGCAGGGTGAGCCACGTCTTCATCGCGGCGCGGGCCGGCTCCGACAGCGGCACGAGCCGTTCGCGCCCGCCCTTCCCCTTGATGGCGAGCAAGGGCTCGCGCGCCCGCGCGGCGCTGCGCGGCAGCGACACGAGTTCGGAGACGCGCAGACCCGTCGCATAAAGGGTCTCGAGCAGGCAATGCATCCGCGCCGCCGCCAGCCGCTCGGCGGCCGGGCGCCCGGCGTCGTCGATCCCCTCCCTGGCGACATCGAGCAGACGGTCCACCTCCGCTGGCGTGAGGACCTTGGGAAGCGGACGTCCGCGACGCGGCCCTTCGATCACCGCCGAGGGATCGTCTCCGCGTCGGCCCTCCACGTAGAGAAAGCGGTGGAACTGGCGTACGCAGGACAACCGCCGCGCCATCGACGTGGCCTTGAAGCCGCGCGCCGCCAGCGTTTCGATCCAGGCGCGGATGTCCGTCGTCGAGGCCTGCATCGGCCCGGAGCCATGGTCGTCGAGATAATCGCAATAATCGACGAGATCGCGCTCGTAGGCGTCGAGGGTATTGCGGGCCGCGCCACGCTCGGCGGCGATCATGTCCAGGAACAGGCGTCCGAGCGGGTCCGTCAGTCCGGGGTTCATTGTTTGAGCTTGGTCGGCGGAATTGTCTGCGTCATCTCGCGGGGCTGCGGCTCCACGAAAGTTACGAGTGCGACCATGCCGCCGAGGACAAGTCCGCCGACGATGGCGAGAAAGGCTAAGAACCTGAACAGGGTCGGCACTAGGATCTCCGGGCGCGGGCGCGGCCGCCCGCCTTGCATCACAACATCTTCCTGCAAGGCTTGTCATATCGAGCGTCGCGAATCGCCCGCGCAGAAAGTCGCAGACGCCATCTTGGCAGGCGGAGCTTAAATCCGCGTTCACGCCATGCTAAGGGGAAGCATGAACAGCGCACCCCATTTCCCGCCGGAGGGCTCGTCCGAGAACGCCGCCAACGCCTCGCCCCAGCGGCGCGATGCGCGCGCCGCCAGCCTCGTGCGCCGGCTCGCCGGCCGTTCCATCGTGCTCGTCGGCATCATGGGATCGGGCAAGACCTCCGTCGGACGCCGGCTGGCGCAGCGGCTCGGACTTGATTTCGTCGACGCCGACGCGGCCATCGAGACGGCTGCCCGGATGACAATCGCCGAGATCTTCAAGCGCCATGGCGAGACTTTTTTCCGCGATCGCGAGCACCATGTGATCGCCCGGCTGATCGGCGAGGGCCAGAAGGTACTGGCGACCGGCGGCGGCGCCTTCATGCGCGACGACACGCGCGCCAAAATCTCCGAACAGGCGATCTCGATCTGGCTGAAGGCCGACCTCGACGTGCTGATGCGGCGGGTGCGCAAGCGCTCGAACCGCCCGCTGCTGCATACGGAGGACCCGGAACTGACCATGCGGCGGCTGATCGACGACCGCTATCCGGTTTATGGCCTTGCCGATTACACGGTCATGTCGAGCGACGGTCCGCATGACGGCGTCGTCGAAAACATTGTCGTCGCGCTCGAACGCGGGCTTCCGCCCGACATCGGTCACGATGCGCACGCCCATCATCCCGCCCCCGGATCGTCCATGCCCCAGCCCGCCGCCGTCACCCGCGTCCCTGTCGAACTCGGCGCGCGCCGCTACGACATCCTCATCGGCTCGCATCTGATCGAGGAAGCCGGCGCGCAGATCGCCCGGCTGTTTCCGGGCTCCGCCTGCGCGGTCGTCACGGATCGCAACGTCGCCGAGCGGCACCTGCCCTCGCTGGAAGCGGGCCTCGACATGGCGGGCATCCGCCACACGCGTTGCATCGTCGAGCCCGGCGAGGCGTCGAAGTCCTATGAGAACTTTGCGCATGTCTGCGACTCGATCATCGAGGCGCGCATGGAGCGGCGCGATCTCGTGATCGCGCTGGGCGGCGGCGTCATTGGCGATCTCGCCGGCTATGCGGCCGCGAGCGTGCGACGGGGCATGCGCTTCGTGCAGATCCCAACCACCCTTCTTTCACAGGTGGATTCGTCCGTCGGCGGCAAGACCGGCATCAATTCGCGCCACGGCAAGAACCTCGTCGGCGCCTTCCACCAGCCCTCGCTCGTCCTCGCCGACACCGGCGCGCTCGCCACCCTGCCCGAGCGCGAGTTCCGCGCCGGCTATGCGGAGGTCGCCAATTACGGGCTGATCGACAACCCCGATTTCTTCGCTTGGCTCGAAGCCAACTGGCGCGGCGTATTCGGCGCCGGCCCGGAGCTGACCCACGCCATCGCGACGAGTTGCGGATCAAAAGCGTCCGTCGTCATCCGCGATGAGACCGAACAGGGCGACCGCGCGCTGCTCAATCTCGGCCACACTTTCGGGCACGCGCTCGAGTCGCTCACGCATTACGACGGCTCGCGGCTGGTGCATGGCGAAGGCGTCGCGATCGGCATGGCCTGCGCGTTCCGCTTCTCGGCCGGCCTCGGCCTGTGCTCGCATGAGGAATCCGACCGCGCCATCGCGCATCTGTCGGCCGTCGGGCTGCCGACGCGCATCCGCGACGTGCCGGGCTGGAGCGCCGACGCGCAGACGATCCTCGACGCCATGTATCAGGACAAGAAGGTCGAGCGCGGCGCGCTGACGTTCATCCTCGTTCGCGGCATCGGCAAGAGCTTCGTCGCCAAGAACATCGCAAGCGTCGACGTGCTCGCCTTCCTGAACGACGAACTGGCGAACTAGGCGGGCAGCTCCGATCCGACGCCGTGTGGCAGCGCGACGGGCGCGGGTTCGGCGGCCATGAACTGCGCCCGCGCCAGCGCGGCGAAACGGCCGTTCTGGGCGACGAGTTCATCGAAATTGCCGGTCTCGACCACGCGGCCCTGATCGAAGACAAGGATGCGCGTGGCGTTGCGAACGGTCGCGAGGCGATGGGCGATCACGAAGGTCGTGCGGCCCTGCGTGGCGGCGTCGAGCGCCTTCTGCAACTGCTTCTCGGTGGTGGCGTCGAGCGCGCTGGTGGCCTCGTCGAAGATCATGATCGGCGGATCTTTCAGAAGAGCGCGCGCGATCGACACACGCTGGCGCTCGCCGCCTGACAGCGAGCGTCCGCGCTCGCCGACCAGCGTCATCAAGCCGTCGGTCTGCCGGCCGACGAAGTCGAGCGCCTGCGCGCGCTCCAGCGCGACCTGGATTTCCTCCGTGGTGGCGTCCGGCTTGCCGACACGCAGGTTTTCCTCGATCGAGCGGGCAAACAGCATCGGCTCCTGGAACACCACGCCGATGTTCCGGCGCAACGACACCAGGGTCATGTCGCGAATGTCGATGCCGTCGATCTTCACCGCGCCATGCAGCGGATCGAAGACGCGGTGCAGCAGGCTCAGCGTCGTCGATTTGCCCGAGCCCGTCGAGCCGACCAGCGCGACCGTCTCGCCTGGCTCGACGACGAAGGATACGTCCTGCACCGCCGTGCGGCGGCCATCGTAGCTGAAGGTGACGTTCTCGAAAGCGACGCGGCCGCTCAGGCGTCCGACGTCCTGCGCGTTGGGCTTGTCGTGCACGCCGGGCTGCGTGTCGAGCACAGCGAAGAAGTCCTGCAGTTTGGGCGTCAGCAGGAAGCCTGCATTGACGAAGCCGACGATCTGCTCGAGGCGCCCGATCAGCATGGTGGCGAAGCTCATGAAGGCGACGATCTCGCCGATGGTCGCGAGCCCGCGCATATGCAGCCAGGTGCCGAGCAGGAAGATGCCCACGAGCGTCAGGGTCGCGGAGGCGCGGGTCGCCACGGCGGCGAGCGCCCACCACGACAGCACCGGCATCTGCGCGCTCAGCACTTCGTCGATGATCCGGCGCATCGCGAAGGTCTCGGACTCGACGCGCGTGAAACTCTGGATCACCGGGACGTTGCCGAGCGCGTCCGACGCGCGTTCGGCGAGATCGGTGTTGAATTGCTCGACCCGGCCCTGCATGCCCTCGGTCCGGCGCAGCACGAACGTCGTCAGCAGGCCGAAAAAGATCACCAGCACGATCAGCAGGCCGGCCAGACGCCAGTTCACGAACAGCGACAGGGGCAGCATGACGCCCAGCGCCATCAGCGACGCGCAGTTTTCACGAAAGAAAGACAGCCACATCGACGCCATGCCGCTGGCGCCATCCAGCATGGTCTTCAACAGCCGTCCGGAATGGCTGGCGGTGTGAAAACTCAGGGGAAGATGCAGGACGTGTTCGAAATAGGAGCCCGTGACCGCCAGTCTGCGGCGGTGGGACAGGCGATCCGAATGAAGCGCCACCAGCACCGCCGAGGCGATGGTGAACAGTCCGAAGCCGACCCAGGCCATGAGCAGCGGCAGCAGCGACTGCCATTGGATGGAGGCGGGATCGTTCTGCCCGGCGGCCAGCTTGTCGATGATCCGGCCAAACAGCACCGGCTCGGCGAATTGCGCTGCGGCGAGCGCGAGATTGGCGATCACCAGTACGACGGCCAGGCGATATTCGCTGCCGAGTTCCTTGAGGACGCGGATGTAGACCCGGACGAAGTTCATGCCGCTGACCTGCTCCGACGTTTCCCCAATCCTTCCACGATATATCGGACCGCTGGAAGGTTGACCATTGCGCAGCAATGCGTGGATGCGGCCAAGGTTCATGCCGCACCCGCTAAAAAGGCTTGGTTTCCGCAATCCGTCCGCCTACCTTCAGCGAAAGTTTGCACGGGAGCCGGCGACGGTCATGAGGAAAGTATATTCTGACGCGACATCCGCGCTCGCGGGTCTTTTGAAGGACGGCATGACCGTCATGTCCGGCGGCTTCGGTCTCTGCGGCATTCCCGAAACGCTGATTCTCGCAATCCGCGAAGCGGGCGTGAAGAACCTGACGGTGATCTCCAACAATGCGGGCGTCGACGGCATCGGCCTCGGCATCCTGCTCGAGACACGGCAGATCAAGAAGATGATCTCGTCCTATGTCGGCGAGAACAAGCTCTTCGCGCAGCAGTTTCTGGCCGGCGAACTCGAACTCGAGTTCAATCCGCAGGGCACGCTCGCGGAGCGCATTCGCGCCGGCGGCGCCGGCATTCCGGCCTTCTTCACCAAGACCGGCGTCGGCACGATCATCGCCGAAGGCAAGGACCTTCGCGAGTTCGATGGCGAGACTTTCGTGATGGAGCGCGGCCTGGTCGCCGACATCGCCATCGTGCATGCGTGGAAAGGCGACACCGAGGGAAACCTCGTCTACCGGAAGACGGCGCGCAACTTCAATCCGATGATGGCGACGGCCGGCAAGGTCACGATCGCGCAGGTCGAAAATCTGGTCCAGCCGGGCGAGATCGACCCCGACCACATCATCACCCCCGGCATTTTCGTCCAGCGCCTCGTGCATGTGCCGAACGCCGAAAAGCGCATCGAGCAGCGCACCACCCGCAAGCGCGCCTGAGGAGATCGACCATGGCCTGGACCCGTGATGAAATGGCCGCGCGCGCCGCAAAGGAACTGCGCGACGGCTTTTATGTGAACCTCGGCATCGGCATTCCGACGCTGGTGTCGAACTACATTCCCGCCGGCATGACCGTGCAGCTGCAGAGCGAGAACGGCATGCTCGGCATGGGCCCGTTCCCCTACGAGGGGGAAGAGGACGCCGATCTGATCAACGCCGGCAAGCAGACGATCACCGAACTGTCGACCACCAGCTATTTCTCGTCGGCCGATTCCTTCGCGATGATTCGCGGCGGGCACATCGACCTGTCGATTCTCGGCGCCATGCAGGTCGCCGAGAACGGCGATCTCGCCAACTGGATGATCCCGGGCAAGATGGTGAAGGGCATGGGCGGCGCGATGGATCTCGTCGCGGGCGTCAAGAAGGTCGTGGTCGTGATGGAACATGTCGCCAAGGATGGCGCCAAGCTTCTGCACCGCTGCAACCTGCCGCTCACGGGCTCCGCCGTCGTCGATCTGGTCATCACGGACCTGGCGGTTTTCGCCATCGACAAGGCTGGCTCCGGCGGCATGACGCTGATCGAACTCGCGCCGGGCGTCACGCAGGACGAGGTTCGTGGAAAGACGGAAGCGACCTACGCAGTGGGTCCCGACCTGAACTGACCATATGACGCATTCACAAGTTCGTGCGCGGCCCCTTGCGGGCCGCGTTTTTCCTGCCCGAGGTGTCCCGCAAACCTCGAATCAAGCGTCCCATATGTCGGGACCTGCAAATTTGCTGCAGAAAATGCTGCGCAGCATCGGCCGAGGCGCTGATTGCAAATGCTGCGCGGTAAGTGATTGAAATCGCCTGTGGAGAATGGTGACAGGCGAGCCAGAAACATCTTCTGGCGGGCATCCGTTACCTTGAAATGCTGCGCTGCAGCAAAGCTGCGTTCGCGCTTTCCCCGACACACCCTATAAATTTGTCACCAGCACGACAGCTGCGACTTTCGTTCAACATCCCGCTGTGATTATATCCCAGCCAACAGAAGGGGAGCGGCGGATGCCAACTCCCCCGGTTGGAGGGAACGGAAAGACGAACGGACGCTCGCGCGGCCGGTCGCGCACGCCGTCTTTGGCGCGCTCTTCCACCCCTCGATCCATGACTTTCCTCGCGGCCCGAAACGCCGCGACAAGCGATGTGAATTCGAGAGGTTAATCGATATGGACGTCTCCATGCTCGACAGCGCCGCCAAGGCGTTTGTCATGCTGCTCGATCCGTTCCGGATGATGCTGCTGTTTCTGGGCGTGATCATGGGCCTTGTGCTCGGCATCCTGCCCGGCATCGGCGGTCTTGCCGGCACCGCCCTGCTGCTGCCCTTCACCTTCAACATGGACCCCTACGCGGCGATGGCGCTGCTGCTGGGTCTTGGCGCCACCACGGCGACCGGCGACCCCATTCCGGCGATCCTGTTCGGCGTGCCGGGCGGCGCGGGCTCCGCCGCGACCGTGCTCGACGGCCTGCCCATGGCCAAGCGCGGCGAGGCGTCCCGTGCGCTGTCGGCGGCCTACATGTCGTCCATGATGGGCGGCATTTTCGGCGCCGCGCTGATGGCGCTCCTGCTGCCGATCCTGCGACCGGCCATGCTCTACATCGGCTCTCCAGAGCTATTAGCCTTTGCGGTGCTGGGCATATCCATGGTGGCCGTGCTGTCGGGCAGTGCGCCTCTGCGCGGACTGGCTGCCGGCTGCATCGGCCTCATGATTTCGATGGTCGGCTCCGATCCCCAGACAGGCACGCTGCGCTGGACGCTCGACAGCCTCTACCTCTGGGAAGGCGCGCCGCTCGTCCCGATCGTGCTCGGCCTCTTCGCCTTGCCGGAACTGGCCGATCTCGCCATTTCCCGCCAGTCGATCGCGCCCGGCTCGAAACAGCTGGCGACGTCCACGTCGGGCATGCTTCAGGGCGCACGAGACTGCTTCACCCATTGGTGGCTCGTCCTGCGCTGCTCCTGGCTCGGCGCGACGCTCGGCGCGATTCCCGGACTTTCGGGCGCGATCGTCGACTGGCTCGCCTACGGCCACGCGCTCAAGACCGAGAAGGGCGCGGCCCTCACCTTCGGCAAGGGCGACGTCCGCGGCGTCATCGCGTCTGAAAGCGCCAACAACGCGAAGGAAGGCGGCGCGCTCGTGCCGACCGTCGCCTTCGGCGTGCCCGGCTCCGCCGGCATGGCGATCCTGCTCGGCGCCTTCCTGATCCATGGCCTGGTCCCCGGACCGGACATGCTCACCAAGAACCTCGACATCACCTACGCGATGGTGTGGTCGGTTGCGCTCGCCAACATCCTTGGCGCGGGCCTCTGCTATCTCTTCAGTGCGCAATTCGCTCGTCTCGCGACGCTGCGTTACACGCTGATCCTGCCGGCGACGCTGTCGATCATCTACATCGGCGCCTTCCAGGGTTCGCGTAACTGGGGCGATCTCTACACCCTGCTCGCCTTCGGCGTTCTGGGCTGGGTCATGAAGATGCTGCGCTGGCCGCGTCCGCCGCTGCTGCTCGGCTGCGTGCTCGGCGAGGTGGTGGAGCGTTATCTCTTCATCTCGATCCAGCGTTACGGCGTGGAATGGTTCTCGCGCCCGATCGTGATCATCATCTTCGCCTTCGCCTTCTTCGGTCTGCTGCGCCCGCTTCTGCAGGACATCAAGATCCATGGTGGCGTGCGCCAGATGCTGACCGGCTTCCACATGAAGCCGAACTGGAAGGCCGACCAGCTGTTCTACGTCTTCCTCTTCTGCGTGCTCGGCTACATGCTCGCGGAAGCGTCGACCTGGAACATGCACGCCAAGATCGTGCCGATGATCGTCGGCTCGGTGGCAGGCGTCGTGATGGCGATCTCGCTGTTCAACTACCTCTTCCGCAAGCCGGAAGTGGTCGGCGACGTCGGCATGGCGGGCGTGGTGACCGAGAAGATCGAGGCGAAGATCCACATGGATCTCGACGCCACCACCGATCATCTCGACACCTGGACGATCCTGCGTCGCGCAGGGATGTTCTTCGGCTGGCTGGTGGCCTTCATGCTCTCGATGGCGACGATCGGTCTGATCCCGACCGTGCCGATCTTCGTGATCGCCTTCATGCGGCTCGAAGAGACCAAGGAGCGCTGGTCGCTGGTCATCCCGCAGGCGTTGATCCTGACGGTGTTCGTCTACTTCGTCTTCGACCAGCTGCTGACGATCCCGTGGCCGCAGACGCTGCTCGGCACCTGGTTCCCGGCGCTGAAGGGCCTGATCCCCTCGGTCTGACGAGACCCACATCGCAAACGGAAATGGCCGGGCTCTGTCCCGGCCATTTTTTTATGCCCGCGATTCGATGGCGGGATGGATCTCGAGGTCGACGACCAGCGGCAGATGATCGGATGCGACGCGCGTGATCGCATTGCGGATCACCTCGACGCGCCGGACCGAAAGATCGCCGCGCGTGAACACGTGGTCGATGCGCAGCACCGGAAAGGCCGCCGGAAACGTCGGCTTCGGACGCCCCATGCCGGGCGCGCGCTGCGCGTCGAGCATGCGCCGCGCCAGCCGGTGATAGACGCGCGAACGCGGCACGAGATTGAAATCGCCGACCAGCGCCACCGGCCCGAGGCAATCGGCGCGGCCCATCCAGTCCTCGCCCAGCAGATAGTCGGTCTGCGTGCGCCGTTCGCGCGCGATCAGCGACAGATGCGTGTTGACGACGTGAAGATGCGCGCCGCCGACATCGATCGTCGCCCACAAGGCGCCGCGCGGTTCGATCGTGCGCAGGCCGGGACGGCCCGGCAAACGTCCGGAATTTTTCAGTTCGGACGGCAGGGTCGTCAGAATCGCATCGCCATACTGCTCCTCGAGCACGCGCACGTTCGCGTGAAAGTGCGAGTTCATCCCGAGCGCGCGGGCGATCTCCTCCGCCTGGTCGATGCGTCCCGTGCGCCGCCGCAGCACATCGACTTCCTGCAAGGCGACGACGTCGGGCGCTGCGGCGGCGATCACCTCGGCGATTCGTCCGGGCGAAATGCGGCCGTCGACGCCGAGACATCGATGGACATTCCAGGTGAGGAGGCGGATGGCCGGCACGCGGTCCCTCGGGGCTGCGGGACATGTCCCGTGTCGAAGATCGGAGCACATCGAGTTCGACGCGCCGCCGACAACGCCGAGGATTCCCGGGTTGTTCAATGACAAGCAAGCGCTGTTGATCGGCGTCGCACAGGAACCCGCAGCGCGCGGCGCGTGTTGCCCGGCATGACGTACGATCAACACGAACCGCGAGGATCCCAGATGCAGAACGTTCCGCTTCCGCCCGAGACGGCGCCTGATCAGACCCCGATGCCGTCGCCCGAGCCGCCGGTCCTGCCGCCCGACGTGCAGCCCGGCGTGCCGATCAACGATCCCGGCGCGCCTGAGCCGCTCGGCATTCCGCCCGTCGCGCCCCCGACGGTGCCGCCGGGACCCAGCGGACCCGAAATTCCGCAGACCACGATGTAACCAAAAAAGGCGCCCTCCTTGCGGACGGCGCCTTTTTTACGGCTGAACAGCCGGACGTTCTACTTCAGATGCTGAGCGAGGTGCTTGTTCATTTCGAACATCGTCACCTTCGGCTTGCCGAAAACCGCCTCGAGCGGCTTGTCGGCAATGATCTCGCGCTTGTTCTCGGGGTTCTGCAGCGAGTTCTTCTTGATGTATTCCCAGACCTTGCTGACCACTTCCGAGCGCGGCAACGGATCGGCGCCGACGATGGCGGCGAGTTCCTTGGAGGGCTGCAGCGGCTTCATGAAGGCGGAGTTGGCCTTGGCTTCGCCTGTCTTGCCTTCGGTGGTTGTCTTCTTCGCCATGTTTGCCTCCGTCTATCGGGAAAGGGTCGCATCATCCAGCCCGGGAACGGGCGGACGACAAAGCTCGTTCCGCATCTGCACGTTTTCGAGGTCCGATGCAACGCACTTGAGGGTTGCGGGCCATGCTGGCAGGGGAGAACTTGATGGGAATCGATCAAAAAGCCGCCAAGGGGGCGGAAACCGCATCCAAGGGCGAGGTCAGCGACAGCTTGGCCGATTCGAGCCTGAATGAGGCGCCGGCTCCTCTCGGCGGGCCGCCGTCCGAGGGCGAGGCCACCCGCAAGGTCCCGCAAAACGACCAGCGCGAAGGGCTCGCGAAGGCTGAAGCGACCGGCAAGTCGCCAGCAAAACCCTGAACAGCCGACGGGAACCGGGTGTTAACGGCGACGGCCGATCATGCCGCAATGTTCAGCCGCCGCCGAATCTTCACTGAAGGCCTCGCCACGGGCGCCTGGGCGACCCGTCAGCGCCTTTGGGCCTCTGGGTGCCTGCTGATCGGCGCCTACGGCCTGGCGGGCCTCGCCCTGCTGCTGACAGGCCATGGCGATGCGGATCTGACCGGGCGGCTGATCGGCGCCGACTTCGGCATGATCTGGAGCGCCGGACGCAGCGCGCTCGAAGGCCGCCCCGACGATGTTTTCTCGCTCGCCGCCCAAGCCGCCCGGCAGGAGGCGCTGTTCGGCGCTGCGGCAGGTTTCACGCCCTGGCATTATCCGCCGCAGTTCCTGCTCGTCGCCGCGCCGCTCGCGGCCCTGCCATATCTCGCCGCGCTGGCAGCCTGGCAACTCGTGACCTTTGTGCTCTACGCCGCCGCCACGCGCGCCTGCGCGCCGCCTGCGCTGGCCGGCGCCGCGTTGCTGCTGGCCGCCAGCTTTCCCGCCGCTTTCATCAACGCGGCGCACGGCCAGAATGGCTTCCTGACGGCTGCGCTGCTGACTGGCGCCGTGCTGGCCCTGCGCGCCCGCCCGCTGCTGGCCGGAGCCCTCTTCGCCATCATGGCCTACAAGCCGCAGTTCTGCCTGCTGGCGCCCGTCCTGCTGCTGGCTCAGGGCGGCTGGCGCGGCTTCGCAGCGGCGGCCGTGACAGGCTGCGCGCTGCTCGCCGCAACCATCGCGGCGTTCGGCGTCAGCGTCGTTCCGGCGTTTCTGGCGTCGCTGCCCGACGCCAAGCGCCTGACGCTCGAAACCGGCGCGGCCGGCTGGGAGAAAATCCAGAGCGTCTTCGCCGCCGTCCGCCTGCTCGGCGGAAGCTATGACCTCGCGATGATGGCGCAGGTCGCCGTGACGCTCGGCGTCGTCGCCTGCGTCTGGCGGGTCTGGCGGTCGCAGGCGGATCTGCGACTGAAGCGAGCCCTGGTGTTCCCGGGCGTGCTGCTCTCGACGCCCTACTGCGTCGACTACGACATGGTGTTGCTGGCGCCGGCCCTCGTGCTGCTTGCGGCGCACGGCGTTGCACGCGGATTCGTGCGCTGGGAGATCAGCGTGATGGCGCTCGTGTTCGTCACGCCCATTCTCGCGCGGCTGGTCGGCGGAGCGCTCCATCTGCCGCTTGGGGCTCTCGTCCTGTCGGCGCTATTCGTCTGGACGTTCCGGCGCGCCCGGGCGGATGCGCGCGATCCTGCGCGCATCCGCGGGACCGGCGCGCTCAGAACTTC
>JAQGKM010000192.1 GCA_028290125.1 Hyphomicrobiales bacterium
CGTCCGCCCGCGAGCGAAGCGGCATGACCCTCGGGAAACTCGAGGCCGTGACCGGCGGCTTCAACGCCGAAGATCTCGACGCTCTTGTCATCGAGGAAGGGATGGAACAGCCCGATGGCGTTCGAGCCGCCGCCGATGCAGGCGATCAGCGAATCCGGCAGGCGGCCTTCGGCCTCCTCCATCTGCCAGCGCACTTCCGTGCCGATGATCGACTGGAAGTCGCGCACCATGGCGGGGTAGGGATGCGGACCGGCAGCGGTGCCGATGCAATAGAACGTGTCGGCGACATTGGTGACCCAGTCGCGCAGAGCCTCGTTCATCGCATCCTTCAGCGTGCGCGCGCCCGATTGCACGGGCACGATGGTCGCGCCGAGCATCTTCATGCGGAACACGTTTGGCTTCTGCCGCTCGACGTCGACCGCGCCCATGTAGACGACGCATTCGAGGCCGTATTTCGCGCAGGCCGTCGCGGTGGCGACGCCATGCTGTCCGGCGCCGGTTTCGGCGATGATGCGCTTCTTGCCCATGCGCCGCGCCAGCAGGATCTGGCCGAGCACATTGTTGATCTTGTGCGCGCCGGTATGGTTCAGCTCGTCGCGCTTGAAATAGACTTTCGCGCCGCCGAGTTCTTGCGTCATGCGCTCGGCGTAATAGAGCGGGCTCGGACGACCGACGTAATGCTTGGCGAGGAACGCGAGCTCGTCATGAAAGGCCGGGTCGGCCTTGGCGACCTCATAGGCCTTCTCCAGCTCCAGGATGAGCGGCATCAGGGTTTCGGCGACGAAGCGTCCGCCGAAATTTCCAAAATGCCCACGCTCGTCCGGGCCGGTGCGAAATGAATTCGGCGTGGTGGTCGACATGTCGATGCTCAAAGGAAGGCTCCTCGCGGTCGCGCGTGTCTTAGCGCGTCGCGGCGTCCGAACCAAGCGTCTCGACTCCCGCCGCGCTGCGCAGCGTCCTCACGAATGCGGCAATCCTGGAGGCATCCTTGTGGCCGGGTGCGCTTTCGACCCCCGAGGAGACGTCGACGGCGCCCGCTCCGGTGCGCACGGCGGCTTCCACCACATTACGGGCGTCGAGGCCGCCCGACAGCATGAAGGGCGCGTCGAGGCGGATGTTCTTCAGCAGATCCCAGTCGAAAGCCAGACCATTGCCGCCCGGCAGGTCGGCCCCGGCCGGCGGCTTGGCGTCGAACAGGATCCGGTCGGCGACGCCGGCATAGCGGGCGACGGCCTCGAGATCGTCGCGGCTCGAGACGCCGATCGCCTTCATGACCGGCAGGCCGAAGCGCGCCTTGATGGCGGCGACCCGCTCGGGCGTCTCGTGGCCGTGCAGCTGGAGCATGTCGGGCGCCACGCCGGCGACGATCGCGTCCAGCGCCTCGTCATCGGCGTCGACCGTCAGCGCCACCTTCAGCGCGCGCGAGCCGGCGATGAGGGAGAGGTGCGTGGCCGCCTCCAGCGACAGATGACGTGGGCTCTTGGGGAAGAAGACAAAGCCGACGAGGTCCGCGCCTGCGTCCAGCGCAGACGCCAGCGCCGCGGCGGTCGACAATCCGCAGATCTTGATCGCCGGTCCATGCGGCGGCGCGCGCCGGGAGAGCGCGTCTCGCGTCGCATCAGGAAAAGCGAGGCCGGAGAGGAAGGCGGAGCCTTTGTCGGAATGGCGAAGCGGCATGACCAAATTGCTCGCATGGCGGCCAAGCCATGTCCAGCGTGGCTTTTCGCTTGGTCAGGCAGCGTCCCGGGTGCGCTCCAGCGCGGTCCCGGCGCGCACGGCCAGCTGGGCGCGCAGATTATCGGCCTCGTTGCGGAGGCGGTCGATATCGGAGCGCGCATGGCGGGCGGCGGTGCGGTGGCGCCCCTGCGAGACCCAGGTGGCGAAGCCGCCGGCCAGCACGCCAAGACCGGTCGCGAGGAACAGGATCAGGAACAGGGGCGCGGCGATCTGGAATTCCGAATCGCCCGGCAGCGGATCGAGAACGACCCGCACCGGCTCACGATTGGCGATGGCGAAAGCGAGCAGCAGCACGCCGAGCGGAGCGAGGACGAGCCATTTCAAAAAGGTTTTCATCCTGCTCCCATGGGCGACTTCGCGCAGAACCGACTGATGTCAGTCGGCGACGCCTTCGTTCAGGCGCTCGCGCATTTCCTTGCCGGTCTTGAAGAAGGGAACGACCTTCTCGTCGACCTCAACGTGCGCGCCGGTGCGCGGGTTGCGCCCCAAACGAGCGTCGCGGCGTTTCACCGAGAAGGCGCCAAAGCCACGCAACTCGACACGATCGCCGCGCGACAGCGCGTGCGTGATCTCGTCGAGAATCGCGTTCACGATATTCTCGACATCACGCAGGTAGAGATGCGGATTGCGTTCGGCGATGCGCTGAACGAGCTCGGACTTGATCACTGCTTCGCCCCCATAAAATGAAATGCCGTTCAAGGCCCAAAATAGGCAGAGTGTTTGACTGGAAAAAAATTAATCAACTGGAGCAACTTGCCAAACTGAAACCAGACCGTCAAGGAGACGGGCGTCGCCGAGCGCCGCAAGTCGACGCAACGGCGCCGCAAGCGTTTCAAGTCCGACCGTATCGAGCAAGGCAGCCGAAACCCCAAGGATGCCGAGGCGCTCGAGACTCCGCTCCTTCTTCCAGTCTCGCACTGGCAGGTCCTTGGTGACTTTCTTTTCCTGCTCGAGCCAGGCGATCGCCTCGTGTTCTCCGCCCAGCGCGTCGACGAGCTTCAGGTTCATGCCCTGACGTCCCGTGAACACGCGCCCGTCGCTGACGCTGGCGAGTTGCGTATCGTCGAGGTGGCGGCGGTCTTTCACGAGATCCTTGAACCAGTTGAAGGAATCGGTGACGAGCGCGGCCAGCGCGGCGCGCGCCTCGGGGCTCGTCGGTTCGACGCCGCTCGGCGACGCCTTGAGCGGCGAGGATTTCACGCTTTCAAACGCGACCCCGACGGTGTCGAGCAGCCGGCTGAAATTCGGGAACTGGAACAGCACGCCGATCGAGCCGACGAGCGAATTGCCTTCCGCGAAAATGCGATCGGTGCCGAGCGCCGCGATATAGCCGCCCGACGCCGCCATCGTGCCGATCACCGCGACGACAGGTTTCTTCTCGGCGACGAGACGCAGCTCCTTGTAGAGCCGTTCCGCGCCCGTGGTGGTGCCGCCAGGGCTCTCGATGGTGACGATCAGCGCATCCGCATTGCGCGCTGCGCCAATGTCCTTGATCAGTTTCAGCGTGTCCTTGTCGCCGGTGATCACGCCCTCGATGGCGAGCCGCGCAATGTGGCGGCCGCCCGGCACGCCGCCGTCGCCGCGCGTGTAGTGCACGCCGAGCGCGATCAGAATGGCGGCCAGCACCGAAAACAGCGCCACGCGCCAGAAGGTCAGCTTGCGGCGCAGGAGACGGCGGTCGACGAGAAAGTCCGCGTCGTTGGGGAAGGACATGCAAGGGTCTCGCAAGTGATTGGCTTTGCCGGAAACTAGAGGCCAGGGGCCTGCGCTGCAAGCTGACCGTCGCCGCAGGGGCTCGACGCTGGCCGCAAAAGAAAAGGCCCGCGCATCGCTGCGCGGGCCTTCCGTCAGTCCACTCCTCGCGGAGAGTGGCTTACTTGGTCTCGCGGGCCTTGAGGGCCGCGCCGAGGATGTCGCCCAGCGAGGCGCCCGAGTCGGCCGAGCCGTAAGCCGCGATGGCTTCCTTCTCTTCCGCCATTTCGAGAGCCTTGATCGACACCGCGACCTTGCGGGCGCGACGGTCGAAC
>JAQGKM010000212.1 GCA_028290125.1 Hyphomicrobiales bacterium
CGCACAGAACGGCTGGATCGACGGCGACAAGGCCATGATGGAAAGCCTGCTGGCCTTCAAGCGCGCGGGGGCGAATGGCGTGCTGACGTATTTCGCGGTGCGCGTGGCGGAGAAGCTGAAGGGATAATCGCGACCGTCATTGCGAGCGCAGCGAAGCAATCCAGACCCGAGTGGCTATCGCCGCCCCGCAGCAATTACGACTGCGACACAGGCCTCACGTGCGGCCTCTGGATTGCTTCGCTGCGCTCGCAATGACGGCGCTGTGGTTGCAGCCCGGCTACCGCCCGAACCGCCAGTCCGGCCGCGCCTGCTTGATCATCATCATTTCGGCGACGTTCTGCGGCGTCAGCAATCCCAGCAATTGACCCTCATCGCCAATGACGCTCACCGCAATCGCGCCGCTCGTGCGCATGTCGTCGAGCGCCTGTTGCAGCGGCGCGCCTGCCCGCACGCCTGCGACTGGCGCGCGGGCGAAGTCCAGCACCGGGGAGTCGCGTTCGCGCGTCCGCAGGGCCGTGATGATGTCCTCGCGCACCAGCAGTCCGACCGGCTTGCCGAACGCATCCACCACCGGGAATTCGTGCTGCGGCGTCGCCAGCAGGATGTCGACCGCCTGCTCCAGCGAAGCGGCGGCCGGCACCGACGCGATGCGCGTCTCCATGGCGTCCGCGACCGTCAGGCCGACGAAGGCGTGGCGCATTTCCGAATCCTGCGCTTCGCCCGCCGCCGCGATGTAGACGAAGATCGCGATGAAGATCAGCAGCGGGTTGCCGAACAGGCCGAGGAAGCCCAGCACGAAAGCTAGCCCCTGCCCGATCCGCGAAGCCACGCGCGTCGCCCGCTGCGGTCCGATGCGCATGGCAAGCACCGCGCGCAGCACGCGCCCGCCATCCATTGGAAAGGCCGGGATCATGTTGAACAGCACGAGGAAGATGTTGGCGCTCGCGAGCCGTGCGATCAGGCCGAGGCCTGGGTCGTCGATCCTGCTGATGTCGGCCGGCGCAAGCGAGCCGAGCAACAGGATGAGCGCGATGGCAATGACGACGTTCACCGCCGGCCCCGCGACCGCGACGGCCAGTTCCTGCGACGGCTTCTCCGGAATGCGCTCGAGATTGGCGACGCCGCCGATCGGCAGCAGCGTCACGTCCGGCGTCTGGATGCCGTAACGGCGCGCCATGAAGATGTGGCCGAACTCGTGCAGCAGGACGCACAGGAACAGGAGAACGATGAACAGCACGCTCTCCAGCGCCTCGGCGCGTCCGCCGCTGCGGAAAGCCGAGAAGCCGATCCAGGCGAGGAACAGCAGGAAGGTGACATGCACCCTGATCGCCGTGCCGGCGACACGCCCGATCACCAGAGACCACAACATCCGGTATTTCCCTCATCGCCACGCCTTCACGCACGCTACGCCGCACACCCGAACGGCGCCAGCGCCGCAGCTCTTTCGCAGCCGTCTTAATGTCGCGCTTGCGGGGACCGGTCGCGGCTCCCACATTGAAAGCATGACGACCAACGAGGTGACTCCCGTGAGCGACTACCAGCAGCCCCCGACGGCCCCGGCCTACTGGCCTGCCCGCCTGCCCTATCAGGCGCTGGCCGGCGTGCGCACGCGCCGCATGATGGCGCTCGGACTCGACCTGATCGCGATTTCGTTCCTGTTCGGGATCTTCTTCGTCGTGTTCCTCGTGCTCGGACTGCCCACTCTGGGCCTGGCCTGGTTCGCCATTCCGCTGCTCTTCCCGGCTATCGCGCTGTTCTACAACGGCCTCAGCGTGTCCGGCCCGAAGATGGGCACGCCCGGCATGCGCGCCATGGATCTCCAGATGCGCAACGCCGACGGCAGCCGCGTGAGCTTCATCACCGCCGCCGCCCACGCGGTGCTGTTCTACCTGAGCTGGACGATGCTGACGCCTCTCGTCCTGCTGGTGTCGCTGATCTCGAACGACAAACGCTGCCTGCACGACATTGTGGCGGGCGTCGTCGTGACACGGCGCGCGTAAGCCTGCACAATGCAGCATGAATCCGATAACGGGGGCATTTCTGCGTGACCAGAGAACCGCGTGACGCGCCGCAGTTCTACCTGACCTCCCCGGCTCCCTGCCCCTATCTGCCGGGCAAGGAGGAGCGCAAGGTCTTCACGCATCTCGTGGGCAAGCGCGCGGTCGGGCTGAACGACACGCTGACGCAATCCGGCTTCCGCCGGTCGCAGACGATCGCCTATCGCCCGGCCTGCGAGAATTGCCGGGCCTGCGTCTCCGTCCGGGTGAAGGTGAAGGACTTCAAGCCCTCACGGAACATGCGCCGGGTGATGGAGGCCAACGAGGACCTCATCGGCCACGCGCAACCGCCCGAGCCGACCTCCGAGCAATATTCCCTGTTTCGCGCCTATCTCGACCAACGCCATTCCGATGGCGGCATGGTCGACATGAGCGTGCTCGACTATTCGATGATGGTGGAGGATTCCCACGTCGACTCGCGCCTGATCGAATATCGCCCGCGCGGCATCGACAGCTTCATCAACGGGCGCGGCGCCGGACCGCTGGCGGCCGTCTGCCTGACCGACGTCCTCGCCGACGGTCTGTCGATGGTTTATTCGTTCTACGATCTCACGCAGCCCGAGCGGTCGCTCGGCACCTACATGATCCTCGAACACATCGAGCGCGCCCGGCGCCTCGGCCTGCCGCACGTCTATCTCGGCTACTGGGTCGATGGCTCGCGCAAGATGGCCTACAAGGCCCGCTTCATGCCGCAGGAGCGGCTGGGGATGAACGGCTGGCAGTTGGTGGAGTAATCAGCCTCGTCATTGCGAGGAGCCGAAGGCGACGCGGCAAACCATCTTCGGGTGGCTGCCGTTAGATGGATTGCCGCGTCGCTGCGCTCCTCGCAATGACGATGCGTAGGTCACTCATTAAAACTTGTTGTTCTTCGGAAAGCCCTTCGGCGGCAAACGTCCGGCTTCGGCCCTTGCGCCGATCCAGTCGTTCAGCTCGGGCTTGACCACCGTGAAGGTCCGACCGGCGGAATCCTTCCATGTCAGCCCTTCCTTGAGCGCAAAGACGCGGGCGTCGCTGATGCCGCCGTCCTTGTATTTCTGCAGGCGCACGCCCTTGCCGCGCGACATGTCCGGCACTTCGGCGAGCTTGAAGACCAGCAGCTTGCGATTGTCTCCGATGGTGGCGACATGATCGCCGTCCGCGGGCACGAGCACCTGCGCTTTCGCGGGCGCATCGACGTTGAGCACGGCGCGGCCCTTGCGGGTCGCCGACAGCATGTCGTCCTGGTTGACGAGGAAACCGCGTCCGTCCGAACCGGCGATCAGCATCTTCTGGCCCGCCGTGTACGGCAGGATCTGCACCACGTCCTCGCCCTCGTCGATGTCGGCCATCAGGCGCACCGGTTCGCCGAAACCACGACCGCCCGGCAGCTTCGACACATCCAGCGTGAACACCTTGCCGTTGGTGGCGAGCACCAGCACCTTCCACGTCGTCTCCGCGAAGAAGGACGTGTCGAGCGCGTCGTCACCCTTGAACTGCAGCGTCGAAAGATCGGCGACGTGCCCCTTCAGCGTACGGATCCAGCCCTTCTGCGTGAAGACGACCGTCAGCGGCTCGCGCTCGATCATCGCCTCTTCGAGGTCGAGCGCGGCGCCTTCGGGCGGCGTCTCGAAT
>JAQGKM010000214.1 GCA_028290125.1 Hyphomicrobiales bacterium
AGGAAGCGATGGCCGTAGGTGACATCGCTTGCTTCGATGCCGTCGAGCGAGAAGCGCACGATCTCGGGCTCTTCCGTCTCCGGCCCGAAGGTCGCGACGATGGAATGCAGCGGGCGCACCCAGCGCAAAGCCTCGGGCTTCGTGGAGCCCGCGCCCCAGCGCATCGACTTCGGCCACGGAAATTTGCGCAGCACGGCGGGCAGGACTTCGGCCAGCAGGTCGAGCGTCGCACGGCCCGGCTTCTCGACGATAGCGACGTAGAACTCGCCCTTTTTCGGATCCTTCTCGATCGTCGCCTGATCGAGCGAGGCGAGGCCTGCGCTTTTCAGAAACCCCTGCACGGCAGCATCAGGCGCGCCGACGCGCGGGCCCTTTTTCTCCTCGCGCACATCGGGCTGCCGCGCCGGCAGGCCCGCGATGTGCAGCGCGAGGCGGCGCGGCGTCACGAAGGCGGCGGCGCCCTCATAGGTGAGACCACGATCCACCAGCGCCTGCGTGACAAGCTTCTTCAGATCCTCAGCCGCCTGCGCCTGCATGCGCGCCGGAATTTCCTCGGAAAAGACTTCGAACAAGAGATCGGGCATCAGTTTTTACTTCCGGAAATGATCTCGACGATGTCTCGCGCCATAAAGAGCTTGGGATTCGAAGTTCCGGGAACCTCGCTCAATATGTTCTCGCGAATCAACACGTCGACATTGGCTTTAGCAGCGGGATAGCTCACCCCGATGCGGTTCATGACGTCGGTGACGCTGACCGCCGGGCGTTCGAACAGATAGTCGGCCGCGACGAGCAGATTGGCGGAGTTGCGCGCTTTCTGCAGGCGTTCGCGATAACTTTTCTGCAAAGCGCCGATCCTGTCGGCCAGCGTAATCGCTTGCTGCGCAGCTTCGCGCATGACGTCGAGGAAAAAGGCGATCCAGCCCTCCCAGTCGCCGTCGCGCGACACTGCAAGCATGCGGTCGATATACTCATCCTTGCGCGCCTCGAACACGGGCGACAGATAGAGCAGCGGCTGAATGAGCTTCTGGCGCATATACAAATGCAAGATGATCAACATGCGCCCGACGCGCCCGTTGCCGTCGGCAAAGGGATGTATCGCCTCGAACTGATAATGAATCAGGGCCGCGTCGATCAGCGTATCGAGACCATCTTCGTCCCGATGGAAGTAGCGTTCCAGCGCGTCCAGACAGTCCAGCGTCTCGCGCGGCGGCGGCGGGACGTAGCGCGCTTTCTCGATTTCATAAGCGCCGATGTAATTCTGATGTTGCTTGAACTCGCCGGGCCGCACCGTCGCGCCGCGGTCCCGGCGCACCTGCTGGAGGAGCGTCGCGTGCGCATCGCGCAATGTGCGGAGCGACAGCGGCACGTTGTCGAGGCTGGCGATCGCCGCCGAAAGAGCCTCCATGTAGTTCAGGACTTCCCGCGTATCCGGCGTCCCGCTGCCGCCCTCCGTCGCTTCCGCAAGCACCAGCGCATCGAGCGTCGTGTAGGTGCCTTCCATGCTGGACGAGGAGATCACTTCCCGGCGCTGCAGGGGGCGGATGAGCAAGTATGGATTGGGGATCGTTCGTCCGATCCCGTTCAGCTCGCCGATCGCACCCGCGGCCGCGCTGAGCGAACGAGAAATGCGGGCGTGGTCCAGCGACGCAGGCGGAAGCGGAGCCGGCACGAACGCCCACTGGCCCCGCTCGGTCGGGACCAGCGAACCTGTCGCTGAGCTCTCGAAATCTTCCCGCTTCACGTCAACTTCACTCCTGCGGAGCCAGATTAAACTAAAACGCCGATTCCTTTAATCCCTAAGCAGGGGATTATAGTTTGGTACAATCGTGAGGCGAACACACCCGGAACAAACCTCAGATTTTTCCGTGCGTGCCGTCGCACATCGGCATGTTGACCGACTGCTTGCAGCCACAGAAGTGGACCTTGCGCGTCTTTGGCGCGGTCCATTCCATCGGGCGGAAGTCCGTGCCCTTGTGCGAGCCGTCGCAAAAGGGCTGCGTCGCGGACTGGCCGCAGGAGCACCACCAATAGGTGACGCCGGCCTCGACATCGACGGAATAGGCGCCCTTCTGGGCCATCACGGGTTCAGCCATTTCAATTCCCCCCAGCAGAAAAGTCAGGCTGCGCCGCCGGCCGCGGTCTTGAGCCACGCCGCCCCACACGCCTTGGCGAGTTCGCGCACACGCAGGATGTAGCTCTGGCGCTCGGTGACCGAGATCACGCCGCGCGCGTCGAGCAAATTGAACGTGTGGCTCGCCTTGATGCACTGGTCGTAGGCCGGCAGCACCATAAGGTGGCGGTCGCCCTGATCGCCTGCCGCCAGCAACTTGCGGCACTCGGTTTCGGCGTCCTTGAAATGGCGGAACAGCCGGTCGGTGTCGGCATGTTCGAAATTGTGCCGGGAAAATTCCTGCTCGGCCTGCAGGTAGACGTCGCCGTAGGTGATCCGGTCGGGGCCGTCGAGGCCGTTGAAGTTCAGGTCGTAGACGTTCTCGACGCCCTGCACATACATGGCCAGGCGCTCGAGCCCGTAGGTGAGTTCGCCCGAGACCGGCGAGCATTCGATGCCGGCGACCTGCTGGAAATACGTGAACTGCGACACTTCCATGCCGTCGCACCAGCACTCCCAGCCGAGCCCCCAGGCGCCGAGCGTCGGGCTCTCCCAGTCGTCCTCGACGAAGCGGATGTCATGCAGGCGCGCGTCGACGCCGATGGCGGCCAGCGAGCGCAGGTAGAGGTCCTGCAGGTCGGGCGGCGACGGCTTCAGGATCACCTGAAACTGGTAATAGTGCTGCAGGCGATTGGGGTTCTCGCCATAGCGGCCATCTTTGGGACGGCGCGAGGGCTGCACATAGGCGGCCTTCCACGGCTTCGAGCCGAGCGAGCGCAGCGTGGTTGCGGGATGAAACGTGCCCGCGCCCACTTCCATGTCGTAGGGCTGCAGGATGACGCAGCCCTGCTCCGCCCAGAAACGCTGCAGCGTCAGGATGAGTCCCTGAAACGAGCGCGCCGGATCGAGCGCCGGGCTGGCGGGAGAAAGGGACGCGGAAAGCTCGGTCTGCGCCGGCATGGGCGTTTGATCCTTGAAAGACGGCGGGGTGGAAATTCGAGCGCAACCTAAGGGGCGGCCCCTGCCCGGTCAATTCTGCGACGGGCTTCGCAGCCTGAACCGTGGATGAACATCGCCCTCACCGCCCGTTCAGCCAGCGCGTCTTACAAACAGACAACGCCCGGCGAGACCGGCGGGCGCAACAACAACAGGAGGACTTCCATGGCGTTTTCCCTTTTCAGCCGCAACTTCGGCAAGGTCGCTGTCGCCGCCGCCGGATTGACCCTCGCGACGCTCGCGTCCGCTGCGCCCGCATCCGCGCAGGGCTGGGGCGGCTCCCGCTTCGAGACCGTGCAGTACCGTGGCGGCCATCATGACGGCTGGCGTCGCAACCATCGCCCGCGCTGCTTCATGGAGCGGGTCGTGCGTCACACACCATACGGCCGCCGCGTGGTCGAACGCCGCGTCTGCCGCTAAGCGAAACCGCAAACCCGCGCCCTTGAGGGCGCGGGTGGCTCCGGAGGAGCCAGGTGAGGGGTTACGCACAATTCCCCCTGAGGCAGTAACCCCTCACTCGTTCTTTCGAAAAGGGCGACCACTCACCACTCCACCACCGCCTCGCCCCTATGCAGCGCTTCCGCCAGCGGCGTGAATCGGCCGTCGGCGCCGTGCAGCACGAGCGGCGGGCGCAGGCGCAGCGGCGCGCGGCTGCCTTTTCTGGCCCGCAGCAGAACGCGAATCGCATCGCCGTCCGCCTTCGCATGGATCGGCGCCACGGCGACGCCCCCAGCCCGACCCTTCAGCGCCTCCAGCAATTCGGCCAGCCGGTCGGCGCGGTGGATGAGAAAGATCTCGCCCTGCGGCGCGCAAAGCGCCGTGCAGGCGCGGACCCAGCGATCGAGCCCATCGGGCGAATCGAACACATGCGCCCGGGCCCGGGCGTCGTCGGGCGAGCGGCGGCCCTGGCCCGGATCGAGAAAGGGCGGGTTCGAGATCACCACCTCGGCGCCGCCGTCGACAATGCCCGCTGCGCGGCGGCTGCTCGCGACCAGCAAGTCGGCGGCGCGGGCCTCACCGCGGTCGGCCATGCCATTGGCCGCCAGATTGCGCGTCGCCAGAGCGACGGCGTCCGGCTCCCGGTCGATCAGCAGCACCCTGAGGCCCGGCCTGTCGAGCGCCGCCGCCAGCCCTGCCGCGCCCGAGCCTGAGCCGGCGTCGATCAGCAGGCCCTGCGCGTCGCGCGGCGCCGCCGCCGCCAGCAGGATGGCGTCGGTGCCGGCGCGATGCCCGGCGGCCGCCTGATGCAATCGCAACCGCCCGCCGAGCAGCAGGTCGGCGCCATCGCTATCGGACATCGGAAAACGTGCAGGAGAAGCCTGCGCCCTCGATGAGGGCGCGCGCCTGCGCATGGCGGCCGCGTTCCACCATCACCCGGCGGGGCAGGAAACCGAGCGACCCTTCCATGGCGCTCATGTGGGCGTCGGCGATGAACGCGCCGATCCCGGCCGAGGTCAGCAAAGCCTCCACCGCCGAGATGAGCACGAGATCATTGGTCCTGAACAATTCGACCATGTGGCCCCTCGTCAATGAGCATTGTCCCTGAAAGATAACAGCCTCCACTTGCCGCGCCAGCGCTCCCCCCCTAGTTTGCCGCTTGCCAAGCCAAAACAGAAGGGCCTCGTCGTGGGCGTCGTCATTCCTCTCGAAGACAAATCTCCGGAAGCTGGAATCGCGGGCCTCGTCAGCCTCGTCAAACCGGATATGGAGCGCGTCAACCAGATGATCCTGTCGCGGACGGGATCTGACGTGACGATGATTCCGGAGGTCGCCAACCACCTGATCTCGTCGGGCGGCAAACGTCTGCGCCCGATGCTGACGCTCGCGACCGCGGGCCTGTGCGGCTACAAGGGCGACGGCCAGATCAAGCTCGCGGCCGCCGTCGAATTCATGCACACCGCGACGCTCCTGCACGACGACGTCGTCGACCAGAGCGACATGCGGCGCGGCAAGCTCGCGGCGCGCATGCTTTGGGGCAACGAGGCGAGCGTGCTCGTCGGCGACTTCCTGCTCGGCCAGGCCTTCAAGATGATGGTCGAGGTCGGCTCCCTGCCCTGCCTCGACATCCTGTCGGACGCCGCAGCTGTCATCGCCGAAGGCGAAGTCATGCAATTGTCCGCCGCGAAAGACACGGCGACGACGGAAGATTCCTATCTCGCGGTCATCCGCGCCAAGACCGCGGCCCTGTTCGCTGCGGCGAGCGAAGTCGGCCCGCTGCTCGCGCAGCGCTCGCGCGAGCATGTCGAGGCGTGCCGCAGCTATGGCGCCAATCTAGGCGTCGCCTTCCAGCTGATCGACGATGCGCTCGACTATGGCGGGACGGCCGCAAAACTCGGCAAGAACGTCGGCGACGATTTCCGCGAAGGCAAGATCACGCTGCCCGTCGTGCTGTCGTTCCGGCGCGGCACGGAAGCCGAGCGCGATTTCTGGAAACGCACGCTGGAACGTGGCGAGATCGCCGACGGCGACCTCGAACTGGCGCTGGCCACCATGCGCCGGCATCGCGCGCTGGAAGACACGGTCGAGCGCGCTCGCCACTACGGCGCCATGGCGCGCGACGCGCTGGAAATCTTTCCGGCGTCGCCCTGGAAACAGGCCCTGCTCGACGTGGTCGATTTCTGCGTGGCCCGCGCGCACTAGAGCGCGCTCACCGCAACACGGTCGCCTTCACCCACCATTCCGGATGATCGCGCCTGATCACTTTCGCGGTTGCGGCCGCCTGACGGCAGGTTTCGAACAGCGCGAAGCAGGTCGCGCCGGAGCCTGACATGCGCGCCAGCTTCGCGCCGCGTGCGGCCGACAGCACCGCGAGGCAATGGCCGACGATCGGCGCCAGCACGCTGGCGGCGTCCTCCATGTCGTTGCGCGCGCGCTTCAGCGCCGCAAACAGCGCATCGCGCTCCGGCGATTCGGCGATGTCGGGATGCTTGCCGAAATCGAATGTTTCGCCGGGCTGCAGACCGATGCGCGCGAACACGCGTTTCGTTTCCAGCGGCACGCCGGGATTGACCAGCACCGCGAAGACCGGCGGCATCTTCATCAGCGGCCCGAGAACTTCGCCGCGTCCGCGCATCATCCGCGCTTGCGCATGCAGGCAGACGGGCACGTCCGAGCCGATCTCGCCCGCGGCCTCGAGAACGCGCGGATCATCGAGCGACAGATCGTTGGCCCGTCCAAGAAGCCGTAGCGCCGCAGCCGCATCCGACGAGCCGCCGCCGATCCCTGCGGCCACCGGCAGGCGCTTGGTCAGATGAAACGCGCCCGTGCGCAGGCCGGGAATGCGCGCGCCGAGAGCTTGCGCTGCACGCGCGACGAGATTGTCGCCGTCCGCGCCCGCGGCCTGCGCAGTCGGTCCGTCCACCTGAAGGGAGAAGTCGTCGCCCGGTGCGAGCGACAGCGTGTCGGCGGCGCCGGCGAAGACCACGAGGCTCTCCACTTCATGCCAGCCGTCTTCACGGCGACGCGGAATGTGGAGCGTCAGATTGACCTTCGCGGGCGCGCGTTCGATCAGCAGGCGGCCGGACATGAGAGCGTCAGCCGCCGCTCTTCTGCTCGTCGGACGGCGTCGGAGCGCGCTCGTCGCTCGCGGCCTTGGGCGCGGGCTCGTCCGGCAAGCCGTTCTCGATCTTCGGCAGGATCTTTTCGAGATCTTCCGGCTCGGGATTGAGATCGCGCGCGTGGTTCCACTGGAACTTCGCCTCGAGCTTGCGACCGACGCGCCAGTAGGCGTCGCCGAGATGATCATTGACCACCGGATCGGCCGGCTTCAGCTCGATCGCCTTTTCGAGCTCGCGCACGGCTTCGGGATATTGTCCGAGCCGGTAATAGGCCCAGCCGAGACTGTCGATGATGTAACCATCCGTCGGGCGCAGCTCGACCGCGCGGCGCAGCATCTTGAACGCGTCGGCGAGGTTCAGCCCCTGATCGACCCACGAGTAGCCAAGATAGTTCAGCACCAGAGGCTGATCCGGAAACAGCTCCAACGCCCTGCGGAAGTCGGCTTCGGCCTGCGTCCAGCGCTTCGAGCGCTCGAAGGAGATGCCGCGGAAATAATAGGTCGACCAGTCGCTGCGCGCGCCGTCCGACAGCGCGAGCGCGCGCGTGTAGGTGTCGGCGGCTTCCGCGAAGAGCTTGCGCGACCGCTGCAGGTTGGCGAGCGCCAGCACCGCCTCGGGATCCTGCGGGCGTTCGTCGACGATGGTCTTCAGATGCTTCAGCGCTTCGTCGGTCTTGCCTTCCGTCTCCAGCAGCAAGCCGATCTGCACGTCCGAATTGTCGCGCAGCGGCGAGGCGTCCGGCACCTGCTCGTAAACGCGGATCGCCTGCTCGCTCTGCTTCAGGCGCTCGTAGACATCGGCCAGCGTGACGATCGCCAGGCCCTGCTGCGGATCCATGAAGATCGCGAGACGCAGATAGATCATCGCCGCGAGATCGTCGTTCTGGCGGCCGCCGACCGAGCCCAGCCCGTACAGCACTTCGGCCGCGCCCTTTTCGGCGTCGGCGATCACCGGCGGGATCGGCTTGCCGCCCGCGAGCGCCGCCATGCCGGCGCGAATCACGGGATGGCGCGGCAGCAATTTGTCGAACGCCTCATAGGCGCGCTTGGCCTCGGGCAAATCGCCGGCGCGCGCCATGATGCGCGCATAGGCGTCGACGATGCGCAGCGTCGTCTTCTCGGCCTCGTAGATGATCTTGATGCGCTTTACAGCCTCGGCCTTCTGGCCGTTGAAGTCGTACATCAGCGCGGCATGGTAATCGCGGAACAGGCCGAAGCGGTCATCGCGCAGCTTGTCGATCGATTCGATGGCGAGCTTGGGATTGCCC
>JAQGKM010000216.1 GCA_028290125.1 Hyphomicrobiales bacterium
GCTCGGGCGCGATCCGCATGACTTCGAGCGCGACGCGGCCGCCCATCGAAAAACCCGCCATGACGAAATCGCCGGGCGCCGTTTCGAGCACGCGTCTGGCCATGGCGTTGATGCTGTCGAGGCCGAAAAACTCGGCGACGCGCACGTCGTAGTCAGCCGAGAAAGCCGCGATCTGCGGGGCGTAAGTCGCCGCGTCGCAGAGCAGGCCCGGCAGCATCATCAGTGTCTTCTTGGTCATCTTGAAACTCTCTCAGGCTATCACAGCCGCCGGCTCCTCGAACAGGATTTGCGCGAAGCCGGTGTGCAGCGGCCCGTGATAATTGACATGCAGCTTGCGGGCTTCGCCCGACAGCGCGCCGCGCATCGCGAGCCACATCACCATTTCGGCGCCCTCTGCGCCGCCGCGCTCGATGTAATCCTGCGTGCGCAACGAGGCGAGCGCTTCGGGATCGGTTTCGAGCAGCGACAGGAATTCATGATCCCAGTCCGCATTCCTGAAACCGAACCGCTCGCCATGCAGCTGATGCGACAGGCCGCCAGTGCCGAGCACGACGACTGTCTTGTCCTGCGGCCAGGATTCGACGGCGCGACGCAGCGCCTGACCGAGCTTGTAGAGACGGCGCGGCGTCGGCACCGGAAACTGCAACACGTTGACGGCGATCGGCACGATGGCGGTCGGCCAGCCGTTCGCGTGGTTGGGCCAGAAAGCCGAGATCGGCGTCAGCGCGCCATGGTCGAGCGGCATGTCCTGACAGATGGTGAGATCGAACTCGTCTTCCACCAGCGCATGCGCGAGATGCCACGCGAGATCGGAATCGCCGCGCACAGGCGGTAGCGGGCGTGGGCCGAACCCCTCATCGGCGACCGGATGTTCGCTGGCGACCGACAGCGCGAAGGTCGGGTAGCGGTCGAAGAAAAAGCTGGTGACGTGATCGTTGTAGATCAGGATCGCGGCGTCGGGCTTGTGGGCTTCGAGCCAGTCCTGCATCGGACGATAGCCGTCCATCAGCTTCTTCCATTCGGGCTGGTCCCAGCCGCCCTGGTCGATGAGCGCGCCAATGGAAGGCGCGTGCGGCGAGCCGAGTCCGCCGATGATCCTTGCCATGTCTCAGCTCCCCTTGGCTTGCCGCGTCGCCAGATATTGCTCGAGCGTCTCGCCGCGCATCTGCGCGCCGGTGCCGGCCAGCCCGTCGCCACACAGCTGCGAGAGCCGCAGCAGCGGAAAGACGTTCGCGCCGCGCTGCACGAGGCCGAGCCAGTCGCGATCCCTGATCAGCTGGCGGTCTTCCGGTTCGAGATCGTAGCGCGCCATGAGCGCTTCCGGGTCAGCCTCGAAAGCCGCGCGGTTGGCCGGCTCCTTCAGGTCGTAGCACAGCCGGTTGACGCGCAATGCGCGATTGGCGGCCTGCCCGGTGTTCAGGTAGGTGCCCGCCGGCAAACGCTCGGGATCGATCTGCCTGACCATGAAAACCTCGCGCCAAGAGAGACGGAACGCGCGATCCTGCTAGGCCGGAACAGGTTTCAAAGCAAGCCGGTCGGGTCAGCGCGGCCCGTCGCTGACGCGCGACATCAGCCGCCCGTACTCCAGCTCCGGCACGCCGTAGGTGGCGGCGGCGAGCCGTTTCAGCACCGAGCGGTCGCGGACGAGGATCATGCCGCGCACGGATTTGATCGCGCCCATGCCCTCGATCACGTGCAGGGCCGTCGTCACGCCGGAACGGCGCACGGCCAGCAGGTCGGCGATGTGATTGTGGACGACCGGAATGGCTCCACCCTCCAGCCTGTCGTCGAGCATCAGGATCCAGCGGGCCAGACGGGCGTCGATCGTCGACGTGCCATGCGACAGCGCCGCATAGGCGAACTGCACGGACAGCACGTCCTTGAAGGCGAGCACGCAACGATCGAAGCAAGGGTCCGACATGGCTGCGGAGAAGTCCTCCGCCTCCATGCGCAACGCGGCGCCGGGGATCAGCACGCTGCTCCGCAGGGCGGCTTTGTCGCCGGGATGCAGCACGAGGTCGGTCAAGCCTTCCGCGCCGATCATGCCGATCTCGATGGATCGCGCCCCGTCGGCGGCGACCAGCATGGAGATGACCGCCGTTTCGGGAAACCAGACGGCTGGAACGGCGCGGTTTTCCTCGATCAGGAGTTCACGCGGTTTCAGATCGACGCGGGTCAGGTCGGGCGCCAACGCCGCGAGGACGCGCGTCGGCAGCATGCGAAGAAACGTGTTCCCGACCGTCCTGCTGTCCAAGCCGTCCGGGCCGCCATCGAGCGCGCCGGATGAACCGGTATTCACTTCACGTCCAGTCATGTCCCGCTGTGGTCTCGCAAAACGCTTCATTGGCGCGCTGTCGTTGCGCGTCTGTTCTCTTGCGCGGCACAATACCCAGATGGCGGCGCGACGCAGCCGGAAATGCTCCTTGCACGCGTACTGTGCATGTTCGCACCAGCAAGCCCTCAGTCTCCGCGCGATGGCCAAGCTTACGGCGGCACGATCAACGAGCGGACGACCTTTTCTCATTTCACGAAAAAATGCGTTGCAGCTCGGGCGTACGGCCGACTCAATGCGTCTCCGCGCTCACAACCACGACGGGACCGCGGCAATGACGGCCTGCGTTCCGCAGGCCTGCGGAGGAGACTGGCGGGATGCAGGACATGACGCGCAAATCGGCCCGGGATTTCGATCAGCGGCTGCTCGATCTCTACGATGATTTCTGCCACGGGCGGATCGACAGGCGCCAGTTCGTCGCCGGAGCCGGCAAGTTCGCGGTCGCGGGTGTGAGCGCCACGGCGCTGGTGGAAATGCTGCTGCCCAATTACGCGCTCGCCCAGCAGGTCGCGCCCACCGATCCGCGCATCACGACCAGCCAGGTCACGTTCGACTCGCCCAAGGGCAATGGCCCGACCAAGGGCCTGCTGGCGAAGCCCGTCGACGGCGGCAAGCACGGCGGCGTCATCGTCGTGCATGAAAATCGCGGCCTCAATCCCTACATCGAAGACGTCGCGCGGCGTCTCGCGGCGGCCGGTTTCGTGGCGCTCGCGCCCGACGGCCTGAGCTCGCTCGGCGGCTATCCCGGCGACGACGAGAAGGGCCGCGAGATGCAGGCCAAACTCGACTCCGGAAAGCTGACGATGGATTTCATCGCCGCCTACGAGTGGCTGAAGACTGACCCGAACGTGAACGGCAAGATCGGCGCGGTGGGCTTCTGCTTCGGCGGATCGGTCGTCAACCAGATGGCGGTGATGTTGCCGGATCTTGCTGCGGCCGTGCCCTATTATGGCGCCGCGCCGAAGGCCGAGGACGTCGCCCGCATCAAGGCGCCGCTGCTCATTCATCATGGCGAACTCGACAAGCGACTCGTCGAAGCCTTGCCGGCTTACGAATCCGCGCTGAAGGCGGGCGGCAAGTCTTACGAGGCTTTCGTCTACCCGGGCGCCAACCACGGCTTCCACAACGACACGACGCCGCGTTACGACAAGACCGCCGGCGAATTGTCGTGGGACCGCACGCTCGCGTTCTTCAAGAAGAACCTCGCCTGACACGACAGGCGGGCGCTCCCGGATCGCGCGAGGCGCCCGCTTCTTTCCTGTCCATCGGCCGTCGTCCGGCGCCCCCTTGAGCGCAGCGGCAAAGACGCGCATCATCGCCCCCAGAGGCCCCACCAGAACGGGCCCACGAGGGAGGCAGACGCCATGCCGTTTTCACGCCGCACATTCGTCAAGACCCTGGCCGGAGCGGCCTGCGTTCCGTCATTCGGACGCGCCGCGCGAGCCGAAACCTATCCGGCGCGGCCGATCCGCCTGCTTGTCGGCTTTGCGGCCGGCGGCTCCACCGACACTATCGCGCGGCTCATCGGCCAGGCGCTCTCCGAACGGCTCGGCCAGGCGGTCGTCATCGAAAACCGGCCCGGCGCCGGCACCAACATCGCGACGGAAGCCGCCGTGCGGGCGCGACCCGACGGCTACACGCTGCTGATGGTCGGGCCGTCCGCGACGATCAACGCGACGCTCTACCGCCAGCTGAACTTCGTCTTCCTGCAGGACGCCGCGCCGATCGCCAGCGTGGTCAGCCAGCCGCAGGTCATGCTCGTGCATCCGTCCCTTCCGGTGAAGGACGTCGCCGAACTGATCGCCTACGCCAAGGCCAGTCCCGGCAAGCTCACCATCGCGTCTGCGGGCATCGGCTCGATCGGCCATCTGTCGGGCGAGCTGTTCAAGATGCAGACCGGCACGGACCTGCTGCACGTGCCCTACCGTGGTGCAGCTCCTGCGCTGCAGGATCTCGTCAGCGGCCAGGTGCACATGTCCTTTGCGGGCATCGCCGGCGCCGTGGAATTCGCAAAGTCCGGCATGCTGCGCACTTTGGGCGTCACCACCCGGAAACGCTCCGAAATCCTGCCGGATGTTCCAAGCGTCTCCGAATTCGTGCCGGCCTATGAAAGCAACGACTGGTTCGGCGTCGCCGCCCCGAAGGACACGCCGGCCGACATCATCCAGCTGATCAACCGCGAGATCGGCGCGGCGATCGTCGACCCCAAGATGAAGGCGCGTTTCGGCGATCTCGGCGGCAGCCCGCTCGTCATGTCGTCGGCCGAATTCACGCAGCTCATCCGTGACGACACCGAAAAATGGGGCAAGGTCATCAAGACCGCGAACGTCACGCCGATCTGACGCGCGCCTGCACCAAGCGACTGAACGCAAAGAAAACAAATCAGCTCGCGCCTCATTTGGATTGGCGCGCGAGCGTTGAACCCGCCACGTTTCGCCAAAAGCCACGGGGGGAACGACATGTCGAAGCTGGATTGCTTGGCCTTGAGGCGGCTTCGCCCCGCCCTTGCGGCGCTGCTGGGCGCAGGGCTGACGCTCGCTGCCTGCACCACGATGGCGGCCAGCCAGACGCCCGCGCCGGCGGTCATCGTCCCGCCCGTCGCCGCGCCCAAGCGCGTGCTCTTTCTCGGCAACAGCCTGGTCTATTACAGCGGCGGCCTGCAGACGCATGTGCACCGCATGGCCGGCGCCGCGACGCCGCCGATCGACCTGAAGGACGGCTTCAAGTCGGTGCACATCACCGGCGCCGGGCTCGATCAATATCCGATCGACTTCCTTGTGGCGCCCGGACATCTCGGCCAGAAGGAGCCGTTCGAACTCGTCGTGCTTGCGGGCAATTCGCTCGACGCGCGCGCTGACGCCAGCCGCGCGCTCTACCGGCAAAAGGTCATCGAATTTGACGCCGCCATTCGCAAGCAGGGCGGACGCACGGCGCTTCTGTGGCTGCCAGCGCCCGTCAAGCCGCACGCGCTCGCAGGCAGCGATCTCGGCGCCAGGACCGAAGACATGATGCTCTCGGTCGGCAACGAGACGAATGCGTTGATCATTCCGGTGGCGCTCGCCTATCGCGAGGCCTATCGCCGCAAGCCGGACGTGAAGCTGCAAGTCTATGACGGCAATCATCCGACTCTTGCAGGCCAGTATCTCGCTGCCAGCGTAGTGTTTGCGACGCTCTACGACCGCTCGCCCGTCGGCAACCCGTACGATTATTTCGGCGCACTCGACGGCGACACGCGGCTGTTCCTGCAGCAGGTCGCAGCCGACACGGTGCGCGACTTCTATCGCCACGACCGCGCAGGCAAGACCAACTGACGCTCCCGAGACACCTGGAACATTGAAGGAGACATCCATGTCCCGTCCGCTTTCCGCCGGCATGGCCGCCGCATGCGCACTCGCCATCAGCTTCGCGCCCGCGCGCGCCGACACCAATCAGGAACTCTACGAAAAGGCCAAGGCGGAAGGCGGAATCGTCAACTTCTTCGGCGGCGGCCAGGCGGAGACCAACGAGCGCTGGATCCGCGAATTCGAGAAGCAGTTTCCGGGCGTGAAGATCAACTACACGGGCGGCTTTTCGAACGTCTTCAACCAGGAGATCAACAAGCAGGTCGCGGCCAAAAGCGTGCAGGTCGATCTCGTCAGCCTGCAGACCGTGCAGGATTTCCACGAATGGCAGAAGCGCGGCGTGCTGATGGCGTTCAAGCATGAAGGCTTCGAGCAGGTCAATCCGGCCTATCGCGATCCGGACGGCTACTTCACCACCATCCAGGTCAACCAGATGAGCTACGGCTACAACACCAAGCTGGTGAAGGTGGAAGATGTGCCGAAGGGCGCGAAAGACTTTCTCGACCCGAAATGGAAGGGCAAGCTCGTCTTCACCTACCCGCATGACGACGACACGACGCTCTTCCTGTTCGAGATGCTGGCCGACAAATATGGCTGGAACTACATCCTCGACGTCATGAAGCAGGAGCCGAAATTCGTGCAAGGGCATCTCGGCGTCTCGAAAGCGATCGCGTCCGGCGAGGCGCTCGTTTCCTTCGACGTGACGAGCTCCGCCGACAATCTGCGCCGCGCCGGCCAGCCGATTGCGCGCGCCTATTCGGTGGAGGATGAAACGCCGGTGACGACGCTCACCATGGGGATCCTGAAGGACGCGCCGCACCCGAATGGCGCCAAGCTCTACATGAACTGGCTGATGGCCAAGGAGCAGCAGGGCCGTTCGCTGAATTATTCCGCGCGCATGGACGTCGGTCCGCCTGCCGAATTCCCCGACCTGAAGACCATCAAGGTGAATACGAACTACATTCCCTTCCTTTCCAGCGAAGAGAAGCTCGTCAAACTGCGGGCGAAATACGAACAGCTGATCGGACCGGTCAAGAACACGGGCGGGGTGAAATGATGAAAGCCCTTCTCTCGACGACGACCCTGGCGCTGCTGGCGGGCCTGAGCCTCGCCAGCGCGGAAACGCCGGTCGAGCGCGGCGAATATCTCGTGCGCGGCATCATGGGTTGCGGCGATTGCCATACGCCGCGCACCAACCCGCCTGGCCCGTATCTTTCGGGCGGCAACAAGCAATTTGCCGGTCAGGCCAATTCCGCCAACATCACGCCCGATGTCGAAACCGGGATCGGCGGCTGGAGCGACGAGCAGATCATCCGCGCCATGCGCGACGGCAAGCGGCCGGATGGCTCGACTATCGGCCCGCCAATGCCGGTGCGCGATTATCGCGGCGTGTCGGACGACGACATGAAAGCCGTGGTCGCCTTTCTGCGCACGGTGCCGCCGGTGAAGAACAAGGTCGCGCGTTCGGAATACAAAAACCCGCTGCCCGACAGCTACGGCCCGCCTGTCACGCACGTCGCGGCGCCGGCCGCGGGCGACAAGGTTGCGCTGGGGGGCTATCTCGCGGGGCCGCTCGGCCATTGCATGGAATGCCATTCGCCGCTGAAGGATGGCAAGGCCGATCTCGAGGGCCAGCTCGGCGCCGGTGGCCAGACCTTCCGCACGCCCAAGGGCGAATTCGTCTCGGCCAATCTGACGCCCACGGGCCTCAGCCGCTACACCGACGACGATCTGAAGAAGATCATCACGACGGGCCTGCGTCCCGACGGCACGAAGATCGCCGGTCCGATGGAAGTCGAACTCTACGCGCACATGACGGCGTCCGATCTCGACGCTGTCGTCGTCTATCTGCGCAGCCTGCCGCCCAAGGGCTGACGCGCTCCGCAGCATGAAAAAGCGCCCGTCGCATCGCTGCGGCGGGCGCTTTGTTTGGCGGTTGCGCCGTTCAGTTATGCCGCTTGCACCAGTCGATGACGATGCGGTTGAACTGCTCGGGATCCTCGATGTTGGGCAGATGCCGCGCCTTCGGGATCATCAGGAATTCGCCGTGCTGAACCGTTTCGGCGATCATCCGGTTCTCTTCCGGATTGGCGCCGGGATCGTCCTCGCCGCACAGGACGTAGGTCGGCGCGGAGATCTTGGCGAGTTGGTCCGTCCATTTGAAATTCTGGATCGCCGCTGCGCAGCCGATGTAGCCCGAGGGCGTGCAGGCCGCGACGGTCTCGCGGATCTGCCGCCAGCGTCCCGGATTGCGCGCCTTGAACTCCGGGCTCAGCCAGCGGCCGAGCGTGGTGTCGGCGATCGGCTCGAGCGAATTCTCGCGACGGATGTGCACGATGCGCGCGCCCCAGCGCTGCTGCGCATCGGCCGGCGACTGACTCTGCGTGTCGCACAGGATGACCGAGCGCAGGCGATCGGGATGATTGATCCCGAGCCCCTGCCCGATCATGCCGCCGATCGAGAGGCCGCAGAAATGCACCTTTTCGATGCCGAGCTGGTCCATCATCTCGACGGCGTCGGCGACGAGATCGTTCATCTCGTAGAGACCCGGCGCGGCGTCGCTGCCGCCATGCCCGCGCAGGTCGGCGCGCAACACGCGGAAGCCCGCCGCCGTGAAGGCCGGGACCTGCTCCGCCCACATGCCCATGTCGGAGGCGAGCGCGTGGCCGAAATAGACCACTGGCGCAGCCTCGTCGCCGACCAGGTCGTAGGCGATGCGAAGGCCGTTTGTCTTGCGATACAGCATGGTGGCGTCCTTCGCGATCAGGCCTGATGGGCGCGGACGGCGACGTCCATGCGTCCGATCAGCGGGCTCTCCAGCGTGATGACGTCGCCGGGCTTGACGGGGCCGACGCCCGAGCAGGTGCCGGTGTAGATCACGTCGCCCGGATAGAGCGTGTAGAATGAGGTCGCGAATTCGATCAGGCGGCGCACGTTGTAGATGAGATAGGCCGTGTTGGTCTTCTGCCGCGTCTCGCCATTGACCTTGAGTTCGAGCGGAACGTCGGTCGGGTCCGGCACTTCATCGACCGTCACCATCCAGGGGCCGAGCACCGCATAGCCGTCCGGCGACTTGCGGAAGCTGCGGTCCTCGGGACCACGGATCGTCATGTCGAGGCCGAGCGTGTAGCCCGCCACGCAGTCGAGCGCGTTGTCCATCGTGAGGTTGGTGGCCTGCTTGCCGATGACGACGACGAGTTCGAGCTCGTGGTCGGTGCGGCGCTCGGGGAAGCGCACCGGAATGCCTTCCGACGGACCGACGATGGATGTCGCGGCTTTCAGGAACAGGCCATCGGTGCCGATCTTGGCGGTGTGCTTGGAGCCGCCCGCCTGGCGCGCGGCTTCCATCTCGATGATGTGGTCCTGGTAATTGGTCGGAGCCGCGACGGCCTTCGGCACGCGCGCGATCGGCGACAGCAACTGCACCGACGACACGTCGACGCCCGGCGCCTTCTTCGCCGCCTCCATCAGGCGGTCCTTGATCTGCGGCAGGGCCGCAATCAGGGCGTCGCCCTTCGCCGCATAGGACGAGCGGGCGCGGACGTCGGTCTGGACGTCGGTCACGTCGTGGATCTTGTCACCGATGACGACGCCAAGGCGGTCATCTCCGAAACGGCAGATACGCATGTTGGTCTCCCAAAAATCAGATCAGGCGCGCAGCGCCGCAACAATGTCCTGCGCCGAGGCCAGGCGCTCCGCGTTGAGCACGAGATCGACCACGCGATCGACCTTCTCGTTGCTGAACTGCGTGATGGCGAGCTTGCGGAATTTCGCGACGACATCCGCTTCGGTGGCGAACTTCTGTTCGCTGCCGCGTGGCGCCTCGACGGTCTCGGTCTCGACATCGCCGTTTTTGAAGCGGATCTCGACCCGCACCTTGTGGCGGAAACGCGATCCCAGCGCAGTGATAGCCGGATCTTCGACGACATCGACGAGACGCGAAACGGCAATACGGTCGGGATCCGCGACCTTGTCCTGCGTGAACTGCGCGACGAAGACATCGCCCTCGAGCAGATAAGTGGCGATGCAGTACGGCAGGTTGAGCTGCGCCGACGTCAGGCCTTCGGGCTTGTAGGGCCAGCCGACATGATCGGCGGTGACCTGCGAGCCATGCACGATGATTTTCTCGATATCGGCGAGCTTGAAGGGATGGCGCGCCTCGATCTCGCGGATGCCGTCGAGCGTCGTGTGATTGCTGCCGACGCAGGAATAGAATTTCAGCGCGATCTGCATCGTCTCGAAACGCTCGCCCAACCCGGACGACAGCGCCGCCAGATTGTAGCGGTCATGCGAGCGCGAGAAGGTCGAGCAGAACCCGCCGTAATCGCTCTCGAACACATCCTGGATGCCGGTGTAGCCGCGACGCGCCAGCATGGCGCCGTAATAGCCGCTCTGCGCGGAGCGTCCCGCATGCATGCGCTTGACCATCGAGCCATATTGCGCGGCCATGAGGCCGGCCGCCTGCGTGCCGGCGATGCCGAGCGCATTCACCGTCTGGGCGACGTCGAGACGCATGGCGGCGGCGGCGCCGGCGGCTGCGGAATAGACGCCGAGCGTCGCGCCCGAATGCCAGCCTTGTCCGATATGCTCCTGCCCCATGCAGATGCCGACGCGCGGGCCGATTTCATAACCCGCCACAGTCGCGGCCAGGAAGTCCTTGCCGGTGATCGCGGCGTTCTTCTCCAGCACGGCGAGGATCGGCGGCAGCGTCACGGCGCCGACATGCAGCACGCCGACGCGATGCACGTCGTCGAGTTCGAAGCTCTGCACCAGCGCGCCGTTGATCAGCACTGCATGCGGGGCCGACAGCTTTTCCTTCGTGCCCCAGACGGACGTCGTCGTGGTGGAATCCTCGTCGCCCAGCGCCTCGCGCAGGATGCGGCTCCACGGCAGGTCAACGCCGTAGATTGCGCAACCCAGCGAATCGAGCACCAGCAGCTTGATGCGCGCCAGCACTTCGGCGGGTATGCGGTCGTAAGAGAACCCGCTCACGAATTCAGCGATCGCCTGCGTGTGCGGGTTGCCCCCGCCTCCATGTGTCTTGGCCATGTCGTTTCCCTGCCCTCAATGTATCCAGTCGATGCGGCTCGCCTGCTCCAGGCTGCACAGCCGCTCGAAAAGCCGTTCCGGATCTTCGTCCGGGTTCTGTCCGGTCATGATCGTGAACCGGGCGCGCAAGTCATCCATACTCAATGGACAAGACGGCGTCCCGGGAAAATCGCTGACCTCGCGCTCGAACACGCGGCCATTCGTGCAGGTCAGCACGCTGCGCGTCATCCAGTCCGAATGGCTCTTGCGGCCATCGCTCACCACGTCGATTTTTGCGGCCAGTTCGCGGACCTTGCGGGCGCCGAGTTTCGCCGGGTCGAAGCTCGCCGGATCGGCGGCCGCGCCGGTGAGCGCGCAGGCGACCGAGAACGGGATGCTGTAATTCGCCATCGCCGGGTCGGTCGGCGCCTTGACGCCGTTCATTTCCGCCATGCGCGACGTGCCATGCACGGTGATGTTGGCGACATCCTCCGGCTTCAGGTCGAGTTCAGCCTGCCAGCATTCCACCGCGTAGATCGGCGTATGCGCGGTGATGTGGCAGGGATAGCGCTTGAGACAGAGATTGAGCGTCTCCCACGCCTCGCCCAGTCCCTCTGTCAGCGTCTCCAGCCGGTACTTTTCGCAATAGGTGGCGAGAAATCCCTTCTCGCCTTCGAGGATCTGGTGCGGACCCGAGAAGCCGCGCTCGGCAAGACGCGCGGCGAACAGGCCGTTCTGCGCGGCCCGCCCGATGTGCAGGCGCTTCACCATCGCGCCCTGTCCCTCGACGGCGAATTGCATCAGGCCGGCCGACATCGAGCCGGCAATGCCGAAGGCGGAGTTCATCGTCACAGCGTCGAAGCCGAAGATGCGGCCGGCGGCGGCTGCGGCGCCGAACGGGCCGGTGAGGCCGGGCGCATGAAAGCCGCGCGGTTCGGCGGAGTGTTGCGTCGCCGCGCCGATGCGCATGAGCACTTCAAAGCCCGCGATCACGCCTTCCATGAAGACACGTCCGCTCGCTTGACGGTCCTGCGCTGCAGCCAGCGCCGCCGCGACCACGATAGCGCCGGGATGCACCCCGGCGCCGGGCTTGCGGAGACTGTCTAGTTCGAGCGCATGCGAGAGCAGGCCGTTGACGAAGGCCGCCTGCTCGGGCGCCAGCAGCACGTCATTCGCGCTGATCATGCGCGACAGCCCGATGCCGGCCTCGCTCGCATGCGCGATGGCGATCTGGCCCCACGGCGTCGTGCGGCCGCGTCGTCCGATGGCGATTGTGTCGATGATGCATTCCCGCGCGCGGTCGACGACATGCGGTGGCACATCGTCGAGACGCAGGCCTGCGGCATAGGCCGCAAGCTGCGCGCTGTAATCGCCGGGCGCTGCGCTCATGACCGGGTGTCCTTGCCGAGCACCAGGACTTCGTTGCCCTCCGGCACTAGGCGGGCGCCGAGGTCGTGGCTGCGGGTGACGAGATCCTGTAGCTCTTCGGTTTCCGCCGAGAGATCGCAGACGTAGGTTTCGTTGATGTGATTGTGGCGGACGAATTCGAACGAGGCGCGCGTCAAAGCGCGATCGTCGAACACGAGTTTCGCCGCCATGCCGATCCAGTCGCCGTGCTCGTGGCCGCCGTGCCCGGTGTGGAACGAAAAGCTGCCGAGCCCATAGAAGATCGGCTTGCCGCGATAGACCTCGACGCCGAGCGAGTAATGCGGCCCGTGCCCGATGACGGCGTCGGCGCCCATGTCGATCGCGCGATGCGCGATCTCCTTCATGTAGTCGAGGACCTCCTTGTGCAGGCCCCAGTGGAACGACGCGATCACGATGTCGGCGTTGTCGCGCGCGGACTTGATGTCTTCTTCAAGCCGGGCGAGATGGTCCTTGTCGGCCCAGGTCACGATATAGGGCGGAATGCCGGGCCGGTTGAGCGGCGGGATCTCGCGCTTCATCTTGTACATCGGCACCTGATAGGCCGTGTGTCCGCGCAGAACCGCGATGCCAGCGGCGTGCTTCGTCGCCTCGTGATTGGTCGCCCAGAAGACCGAGCTGCGTTGCACGAAGGCGATGCGCCGGCCCTCGCGCGTGACGACGGCGGGCTCATAAGCCTTGGCGGCGTTGGCGCCGGCGCCCGTGTGGGCGATGCCGGCGGCGTCGAGATGCGCGATCGACTCATTGATCGCCTGCTCGCCGTAATTGACGTTGTTGGCGAGGCCGACGACGTCGATGCCGTAGCGCTTCAGCGCCGTCTGGGCGACCTGCGGATTGGCGAAAAAACCCTCCACGCTGGTCGAGCCTTCGTTGATGCGGTCGGACAGACAGCATTCGAGATTCGAAAAGACGAGATCCGCGGCCGCAAAACTCTCGCGGACACGGCGAAACGGAATGTCGGGATCGTCGACGTTCATCAGGTTGACGTCGCCGGTGAGCATGAGGGTGAGTGACATGATTTGCCCTTCTTATTCAACGAGCTCGTTCAGGCCGGGAACGACGAGAGACGCCGTCGGGATGATCTTGGACATGTCCTTCAGCGCCACCATGTCCTTCATCATGTTTTCGAGCGGACGCGTGTGGATCGCGCTCGTATGGGCGAAGAAGTCGATCGACGACAGGAAGTCGTAGCTTTCGGCGATCTCGTCCCGATTGCCCTTAGACGCCTCCGTCAGGATGTCGATCGCCTCCGTGCGATTGTCCTTGTTGTAGAACCAGGCGACGGCCTCATCCACGGCGGCGTTGATCTCGCGCGCCTCTTTCATGTTCGCCTTGGCCCAGCGCAGCGACGCCTGCATGCCGGTCTGCGGCAGGTCTTGCGCATAATCCTTGACGAGGCCCAGTGACGTAAAGCCCCGTTTCACGGCGGCGAAATTGAAGGGCGGCACCAGCATGGTGGCGTCGATGGCGCCCGACTGGAGCGCCGCAAAGCGCGCGCCCGTCGCGCCGATGACGATGATGTCGTAATCGGAGTCCTTGAGGCCGGTCGGCGCCATCACGCGATCGAGGAAGATCTTGTTGATGTCGCGCAGGCCGCCGATGGCGATCTTCTTGCCCTTGAGGTCCGATAGCTTCTTCACGCCCGGCACGCCGATCATGACATAGTTCGGCGTCTGGCCGATGATGCGCATGATGGCGACCGGCGCACCCTTCTCGACCGCGTGAAGCGGTTCCGCGAGGCCGTTGACCGCAACGATGTCGAGCGAGCCTGCAGCAAGCTGCTGGACGAGGCCCGGGGCGGTCGGGACGAAGACGACATCGGGCTTGATGCCATGACGCGCGAAGAACCCCTTCTTCATCGCGATCAGGAAGGGCCAGACGCCCGACGTGTAGGAGCCGAGCACGCCGGTGACCACGACCTTGTCGGCGGCGAACGAAGGCTGGGCCGGCGCGAGCCATCCCAGCGCCATGCTGACGATCGCCGCGCAGGCGAGACTGGCGCGCAGCTTCGGCCGGCGGGCGTGTGCGTGATCTTTCGTCATCTTTTCCCCTCCCTTGTTCTTGTTTTTTTGATCTTCAGACATGCTCGACGAGCACGCTCTCGCGCACGTCTTTTTCGATCAGGCGCCAGATGCGGTCCACCAGCGCCACGAATTCCGGCTGGCGCTTGGTCATCATGGTGCGCGGGCGCGGCAGGTCGATCTTGATGTCCTCAAGCAGGCGACCCGGTCGGCGCGCGAACACCAGCACGCGGTCGGCCAGGAACACGGCCTCGTCGATCTGGTGGGTGACGAACAGCACCGTCTTGCGGCCCTCTTCCCAGACGCGCTGCAGTTCCGTCTGCATGATCTCGCGGGTCTGCGCGTCGAGCGCCGAAAACGGCTCGTCCATCAGCAGAACCTTCGGATCGATGGCGAGCGCACGGGCCAGATTGACGCGCTGGCGCATGCCGCCCGACAACTGGCGCGGGAAATATTTCTCGAACCCTGCGAGACCGACGAGCTCAAGCAGCCGCGTGACGCGCGCGCGCTCGTCAGGGGACATGCGGCCTGCGAGTTCGAGCCCGACGACCGTGTTGTCGAACACGTTGCGCCAGGGCAGCAGGCTGTCGTTCTGGAAGACGAAGCCGCGATCGCGGTCGGGGCCGCTGACGCGCTTGCCGTTCAGAAAGATCCCGCCCTCGTCGGCGCTCTCCAGCCCCGCGACCGTGCGCAGGAAAGTCGTCTTGCCGCAGCCGCTGGGGCCGACCAGCGCGACGAACTCGCCATCCTGGATCGTGAGGTTGATATCCTGCAGGACTTCAAGATCGCCGAAGCGTTTGCAGAGATGTTCAGAAACGACGCTCGACATGGCGGCTCCTCAATCCTTGGTCCAGGGAACGAGGCGCTTTTCGAGATACGAGAAGCCGCTGTTCATCGCGATGCCGCTGGCCGCCAGAATGCTCACCGCGGCGAACAATTCCGGCATGTTGAAACTGTCGGCGGAGGCGCCGATCATGCGCCCGAGACCCAGACGCGAGCCGAACAATTCGGCCACGACGACGCCGATGAGGCCGCGTCCGATGCCGAGTTTCAGGCCGGCGAGAATGAACGGCGCCGCTGACGGCAGCGACACCTTGACGAACAGCTGGCGCGGCGTCGCCCCGAAGCTGCGCATCATTTCGAGATAACGCTCGCTGGTCGAGCGGATACCGGCTTCCGTGTTGATGATCACGGCGAAGACGACGAGCAGCACGACAACCACGACCTTCGACCACACGCCGATGCCGAGCCACAGGATGAACAGCGGCCCGAGCGCGATGGTGGGGGTGGCATAGAAGCCCGAGATCCACGGCTGCAGCCAGTTCTTGGCGAAATCATTGGTGGCGATCAGCAGGCCGATGCCGATGCCCAGCAGCGCGGCGATGGAATAGCCGAGCGCAAATTCGAGCGCGCTGGCGCCGACGTGCCGCCAGAGTTCGCCGGTCTCGGCCAGCGTGATCACGGCGCGCACGACTTCGAGCGGCGAGGCGAGAAACAGCGGGTTGGCGATCACGACATCGCTGAGGAACTGCCACATCAGCAATCCGCTGACGACCGACAGAAGCGAGATCTGGTACGGGCGCAATTTCGCACGCGCGGGCTTGCGCGGTCCCGAGGGCGACGACGGCTGTTTCGTCACCTCACCGGAGGGCGCCAGAACGGAGGAGTTCCTGGGCTGCGCGATGGAAGGAGCTGTCGACATAATCTGAAGGCCTGCCTGGTGTGACGCCTGCGCCGAAATGGCGCCTCAACTCGAGTGTGTTTGCAAAACCTGCTTCGTCGATGACCGCCAACGGGTCGAGACCATAGCGGTCGAGCCGGAGCAACCGCACGCATTCGCTCGCGACATCGGCCTGCGTGCCGAGCTCGTCGGTGAGGATCGCGACGCAAGCGTCATGATTGGCTGCGTCGAGCACGAAGGTGAGGCATTCGATGTAGGCCGCGATATAGCGGGTCACCAGATCGCGGTTGGCATCCGCCCAGTCGCGCAGCGCAAAGGCGGAGCCGGCCTGGTAGGGGCCGATGAAATCGGTCGTGTCGCCGAAGCTCTTCAGGCCCACGGCCTTGGCTTCGAGCGTGTAGGGAAGGTTGAGCACCGAGGCCGTGTTGGCGCGGTCGTCCAGCATCGCCTTGATGCGCAGCTCGCCGCGCCCGACCGCCACGACCGTGTAATCCACATCGCGCTCGAGGCCGACCTGCGCGAACATCCGATAGGCCTGAAAGGCGAAGGCGGTGTCGGGCGCGTCGACGACGAGGCGCCCGCCGCGCATCTGCTCGAGCGCGTCGATCCCGGGCTGGACGATCAACTCGTTCATGCCGGCGTCGCCGCCCATGAAGACGACGACATCGACGCCCGCGACGTCACGCAACGCAACGGCGTTGTCGATGGCGACATGCACGATGTGAAACGCGCCGCTCGCCAATCCCTCGCGCTGCTCGCGCGAGTTCTCGGTCGAGACGAGTTCAAGCGAGATAGCCCGCCGCGCGAACAGACCGAGCTTCAGGCCCGCGCGCAGCGGCAGCGATTTTGCGGTGGGATTGCAATTGACGACGAGGCGCTCGGTCATCGCCGGTCAGCTCGCAGCCGGAGCGGCGAAGGGCTCGGCGGAAAACATGACGCGATGCTCAGCCTTCTTCAGCTCGTCCGACGGCGGACCCGCCGCGCCCCACTGGTCGTTGCGTCCGGGCGTCGGCACCCATTTCTCCACCGAGCCCGGCGCATAGGTCTCGTCGATCTGCTGCACCTCCGCCGTATATTCGAGCGGCAGGCCCTCATAGCCGGAGAAATAGGCGAAGATGTTGTTGCCCGGGCCATGGCGCCCGACGCCCCAGCCGATGCTGTAACCCGCATCGCGCATGCGGCCGATGCCGCGCATGACGGCGTCGAAACCGCCGAGCTCGAAGGCGAGATGATGGAGCGTCGTCACATCGGACGGCACCACCGCGATCGTGTGATGGTCGGAATTGCAGTTCAGGAAAAACATCTTTCGCGTCCGGTCCACGACACGAAAGCCGAGCGCGCCGGCGTAGAAATCTTCCAGAACCTGCGGCTGCGGGCTGTTGAGAACTAGATGCGACAGCTTCAGCGGCGCGTCGCGCCGTGGCGACCCGGTTGCTTCCTGTGCGTCCTCGGCGACCAGCAGCAGGCTGCGGCCATCGGGATCGCGAAAGGTCAGGCCGTAGCCGCCGCCGGGCTCCGACAGCGGCTCGACTTCGCTGCACTGCACGCCAGCCGCCCGCAATGCAGCATGCCGCTCTTCGAGCGCCGCACGGGAGGCGGCGCGGAAGTCGGCGCGCAGGACTTCGGTCTTGTCCCTCTGATGCAGGCCGATCGCACAATCGCCGCCGCCGGCCGCGCGCAGGTAGACAGAACCCGGCGTACGCGCCAGCACTTCAAGTCCCCATGGGCCGGAGAAGAAGTCCGTCGCCGCCGCAAGATCGACGACGCCGAACTGGACGCTGCGGAGCGAGAAGACAAAGGCGCGGCCCGCGCTCTCCTGCATGCTTTTCATCTTTGTCACCGGCTTATTCATCATGGACGCCGCATACGGCGTCGTTTAACCTCGAACGCGGGAGGAACTCTCGGATTTTCAGTGGCGTCTGACCAATCTGAAAAACGGGAGCTGTCATAGTTTTTCCGGATCACAGAACTCGAGCCATAACTTGAGCGACCGCCAATGACTCACATCAAGCGTCTTCCAAGCTTTCGCCACTTGCGCGTTTTCGAAGCTATCGCGGAGTGCCGGAACTTCAGCCGCGGGGCCGCGTCGGTGCATCTGTCGCAGCCGGCCGCGACGCAGGCGATGTTCAACCTCGAAAAATGGGTGAACGCGTCGCTGTTCTATCGCAACCAGGGCGGCACCTACCTCACCGATGAAGGCGCGATCTTCCGCACGGGCGTGCGACAGCTGTTCGAAACGGTGGAGCAGAGCCTCACGGAAGATCTGTTCGACGGCTCGAGCGAGCGCGCCAAGCTTCTTGCGCCGCGCATCAAGTCCTCGCATGTGAGCGTGCTGCGCGCGATTTCGGAATTCTCGTCACTGGAACTCGCGGCGAATTTCCTCGGTCTGTCGCGCGCCGCCGTGCAGCGGATCGCCCGCGATCTCGAAGCCACGCTGTCGTCGACGTTGTTCGAACGCACGCCGCGCGGCGTCTCCGCCAATGCGCTCGGGCTGCGCGTCAGCGCCTCGTTCCAGAAAGCCTTTCTGGTGATCGACGACGCCGTGGAGGAGATCGCCTCGCGGCAGCATCAGTTCGCCGCGCATCTCTTCATCGGCGCGCAACCGCTCTCGTCCACGTCGCTGCTGGCGGCGAGCATCAACGATCTCCTGGAAAAACATCCGCAGACGCAGGTGCGGATCATCGAGGGCTCCTACCAGTATCTGTTGCAGGAATTGCAGTCGGGCCGGCTCGACCTGATGTTTGGCGCGCTGAAGTGCCCGAAGTCTGTCGACAAGGTGACGGAAATCCCCCTGTTTCAGGAGCCTTATTGCGTCGCGGCGCGCGCCGGGCATCCGCTGACATCCAAGCGCGAGATCAGTTTGCACGATCTCGCCAGCGTCGACTGGGTTCTTCCGGGCCCCGGCACGCAGCGCCGCATGGCGTTCGAGTTCATGTTCAAGGATCACCCCAAGCAACCGCGCTCGCAGATCGACGCCACATCGGTGTCGGCGCAGATCGCGCTGCTCGCGTCGAGCGATCGTCTCGCGCTGCTGACGCCGCTCGAACTGGCGATGGACCCGCACATGGCGAGCCTCGCGCAGATCGATTACGACACGAAGGCCGCGCGCAATCCGGACGGTCTCACGCTACGGTCCGACTGGCGGCCGAACGACGTCCAGACCGCCTTCGTCGCCTGCCTGCGCAACCGCGTTGCACAATCCATGCTGAGCCCTTCGGCCATCATGCCGGCGGGCGAGCACGTGCTCGAACGCGCCGGCTGACGTCAGGGCGTCAGCGACGCCTTGCGCGGCGCTGCGGTGTAGGCCGGCGCTGGCGGCTCGGTGGTGCAGATCGACGCCGCGATCAGCTTGTCGATGTCGGACACGCGCGCGGATGTCGCGGCCGGGCCCAGCAACGACGTCGCGGCTGACATCGCATTCTTCAGTCCCGTCTGGACGCCAAACAGCGCGCCAAACCGCGACGGCTGCTCCAGCGCCCCGCGCTGCGAGGGCGACATCGGCCCGCCGCCGGACGGCTCGCCCTCGCCCGCGACATAGCGCACCATTTCCATCATCCCGCGATCCTGATGGTCAATGAAGTGGCAGTGCAGCAGCGCGTCGCCGGTGTAGCGCTCGTAGCGGATGCGCACCACGACCTTGTAGCCCTGCTTCATGTAGATCGTGTCCATCCAGAGCCCCTTCGTGTCGACGAAGCCCAGATTGTCCTTCTCCCAGCCGAGCCGCGTGGCGCGCGGGACCGAGGGATCGGTGACGTCGCGGCCTTTGCCGTCGAGCACTTTCACCACCTGGAACGCGTTCACGTGCAGATGGAAATTATGCGACACGGCGCTCGAGCTGCTGATCGTCCATTCCTCGGCCGAGCCGATCTTCAGCACGCGGCCGATGCGGTGGTGGCCGAAGCGCTGCGCGTTCACGCCCCAGCGGAACTCGCCTTCCTTCTGGTCGGGATGCGACTCGATGCTGAACACGACGCGCTGCGCGCCCGAAATTTCGCCGTCGGGGATATCCGCGTGCGGGGTGAACGCCGTGAGCTTCAGGTCGTCAGCCAGATCCCTGCGCACCACCTGCCGGATGTCGGCGTCGAAGCTCTCGGCGGCGGCCGACAATTCGCGCACGATCTGCGCCTTGTCGGTTTCGTCCGAGGCCGCGCCTGACGTCACGTCCACGATGGTGACCAGCGCGCGGTCCTGGTTGATCGCGGCAGCCCGCTCCGCGTAGACGAGCGGTTCGGGCAGGAAGTTGTCGACCACGCAATACCGGCCCTGTTCGGGAAAGCGCACCAGAATGTCGGAGCGGTTGCCGGGATAGAACAGGTTCCTGTCCTTGCCCTGCATCTGCTTGCGCGTCAGCCCGTCGACCGCGAACTCCCACTGGTTGAGGATCGCGCCCGTGCAGTAGGTTTTCACGAAGGCTTCGCGCTCGGCCGCAGGCAGCGTCTCGACGTCGGGCGCATCCTTCGCCATGGCGCGGATGGTGAGATTGACCTCCTCGCGATTGCCGCCGTTGATCAGCCGCCAGCGCTCGAGACGCCCAGCGACCGCATCGCGGATCGTCGGGCGCACCACGCCATTGATCGGGCGATAGCGCCCCGAGCGCGAATACATGTGCGACGACACCTGGTCCATGTATTCGATCGTGCCGAGATCCTTCTCGTCACAGACGAATTCCGAAATGGCGCCGCGCGCGTCGACCTTCTTCTTGAAGTCGCCGCGCAGCTGACCCTCACGCGTGCGGCAGGCGTAGATCAGCTCCTGAAAGAGCATGATGCGCTCCTTCACGGGCTCGCCGCCGGACGTTCGGACCAGCAGGTCGACATCGCCGTGCTCGGACACCGTCGGCTTGCGCACGCCGTCGATGATCAGCGCGCCGGACGCGCCGCTGGTGACCTGGATGGCGGACGAGCCGTGACGGTGCGGATGATACCAGAACGTGCCGGCCGGATGGTCGGACGGGATGTTGAACTCGTAGGGGAAGCTTTCGCCCGGGCGCACGGTGACGAAGGGATTGTCGCTGTTGCCGGTCGGCGAGACCCAGAGCCCGTGCGTGTGCAGGCCGGTCCAGTTGAAGCAATTCGGTTCGTTCTCGGTGCGGTCGTCGACGACGCACTGGTTGCGCTCGGGATCGATCTTGTTGTTGAGCGTCACGCGCGCCGTCTGGCCCGGCAGCACGCGGATGGTCGGGCCGGTGAGGTGCTGACTGTAGGCGCGCAGGGCGATGCGCTGCTGGATGTTCTTCGAAGGATCGAAGATCTTGGTCTCGTAGACGTCAAAGTCGAGCGTCGCCCGCACGTCCTTTCCGTAGGGCGCGGCGAAGGTCGGCGGCGTGAACGGATCGCGCTTCGCCGAGGATGGCGCCGGCGTCTGCGCCACGGCGGCGGCGGACATGACGGCGGCGGACATGACGGCGGCCAGCGCGATCGCCGAAAGGTCCACCCGCAGGCGGCGCGCCCAAGCCTTGTTCATCGTTTCCCCACAGGTTTTGCCTTTTGCCCGAAGGCTACAGCGCAGCGCGCGGGAGACCGAATTGGATTGTCGCGGCGACTGATTTGTTTTCAGCCCGCCCCCGACATGCGATGAGCCCGCCCCGAAAACGAATGGCCGGAGCGCCGCGCCATGCTCTAGGATGCGCGCATAACAATCGAGGACCTGCAATGTACCTTCTGGGAGACGCCCAATCCGCCATTCCTCCGGGGCAGCGGTTTCGTGAGCTGGTGGAAAAGGACGGCATTCTCGGCATTCCGGGCGCACAGAACGGGCTCGCCGCGCTGCAGGCCAAGCGCGCGGGCTTCGAGGCGCTTTACCTTTCGGGCGCGGCGGTCTCGGCTTCCATGGGCCTGCCCGATCTCGGCATCCTCACCATCGAGGACATGGCGTTCCACATCCGGCAGGTGTCGCGCGCCTCTGGCCTGCCCGTGCTGGTCGATGGCGACACGGGCTATGGCGAAGCGCTCAACGTCATGAACATGGTGCGCACCTTCGAGGATGCGGGCGCGGCGGCGGTGCATCTCGAAGACCAGATCCTGCCGAAGAAATGCGGCCACCTCAGCGACAAGAAGCTCGCCAGCCGCGAAGAGATGTCCGCCAAGGTGGCGGCGGCGGCGCGCGCGCGGCGTCACCTCTACATCATCGCCCGCACGGATGCGGCGGCGAGCGAGGGACTCGACGGCGCGGTCGAGCGCGCGAAGGCCTATCTGGCCGCCGGCGCCGACGCGATCTTCCCGGAAGCGCTGACGGACGAGGGCATGTTCCGCGAGTTCGCACGCCGCACCGATGCGCCGCTGCTCGCCAACATGACCGAATTCGGCCGCACGCCCTTCTTCACGCGCGAGCAGTTCCAGGAGATGGGTTACCGCATGGTGATCTGGCCGGTGAGTTCGCTGCGCATGGCGGCGCGGGCTCAAGAAAACCTTTACGCGACGCTGAAGCGCGACGGCTCGACGGAAGCAGAACTCGGCAACATGCAGACGCGCGCCGAGCTTTACGAGACCATCGGCTACCACGATTTCGAGGCGCTCGACCGCTCGATCGCCAGGTCTGTCGTTCCCTAGGTCAGGCGATCGTAGAGCAATGACGCGATGGCGAGATCCTCGAGGCCGGCGCCGAGCGACTTGTAGAGCGTGATGTCGGGCTCCCCGCGCGTCACGCTGCCCGCCTTGACGATCTCGGATAAGGGTCGCACGCGCGCCCAGTTGAAGTCGGCGCCGAGCGCGATGAACTCGGCGGCCTCCTTGCGGGCCTGATCGACATCGTCGGTGACGAGCTGCGCGCAGGCGTCGACGAGCGCGGGGTCGATCTCCATCCGGGCGGCGGAATTCGCCCCCATGGCGTTGATGTGCGCGCCCGGCTTCAGCGCCTTCGCGTCGAACACCGGCGTCGCCGAGGTCGTCGCCGTCACGACGATGTCGGCGTCGGCCACCGCCGCCTCGGCCGTGGGTGCAAGCGTCAGGCGTGCGCCGACTTGTCTCGCCATCTCCGCGCAGAAAGCCTCGCCCTGCTCGCGTCGTCGCGCGAAGACGCTGATCTCGTCCATCAGTCCGACGGCGTCCAGCGCCAGCAATTGCGCCACCGCCTGGCGGCCTGCGCCGACAAGGCCGACGCGCCGCGACGCCTTGCGCGCCATCAGGCTGGCGGCAAGTCCATTGGCGGCGCCCGTGCGCAGCTGGCCGAGCCAGTCGGCCTCGAACGTGCCGATCAGGCCGCGCTCCACGTCATAGAGGTGGATGTGATAATTGCCGCCGCCGTAGAGCTTCACCGCATAGCGGCCCGCGCCGGCGTCGCTGGCCGCCGTGACGTTGAGCGACTTGCCGAGCAGGCTGGTGCGCGTGCGCGGCGCATTCTTCACCTGTCCCTCCGCCTGCGCCAGAAAGGCCGCGCGTAAAGCATCGATCACGTCGGCCATGGAGAGCGACGCACGCGCCTGGGCTTCGTCGATGTAAAGCGGCATGTGTCGACCTTTCCGGAAAAAACCTGCACTGCAGGAAAGAGCGCAGATTCCGAAAACTTTCAACCAATGCGAAATCGCAAGGTGGCGGGCAGCGGCGGGCAGGCGAAGCTTCCGCCCTTGCAGAGCGAACGTTGCAAGACCCGGCCGGTGATGCATAATCGTCTCAACACAGCCGGCACAGAACGGCGACGGGAGGAAGTGTCATGGGCACGGTCCAGCGACTCGGCAGACTTCTGCCGGGGCCCTTGCAGCTTAGCGCCACCACCAGGCGCCGCGGCGCCCATGCGGCCGCGGGAGCGCTCAACATTGCGCAATCGTCGCGCGCGCGCGCGGCGCTCGAACCCGAGATCGACATCACCCTCGTCGAACGTTCCGCGCGCGGCCTCCGTCGCCATGCGAGATCGCGCTGGCGCATGCGGTCGTTCGGCTGATCTGAAGCTCCCCAGGCAAAAGAAGAAAGGAAAACACCATGGCCTTCATTCCCCCGAGCTACGATGACATCATCGCCTCGCGTTACGCGACGGCCCTGCCCTCCGACTGGGTGTCGCCCTCGACAGAGACGCGCAATTACTTTCAGGCCATCGAGAACATGATTAAGGTGTTCGCCGTGAAGCCCGGCGAGCAGATGCTGTTCCTCACCGATCCGCTGCTCGACCGCCGCGTGGTGGACGCCATCACGGGCGTCGCCAATTCACGCGGCGTGTTCCCGCGCGAATACATGGCCGACACCACGCAGATCATGGATTGCCCGGAAGAATGCCGCGCCATGGTGGAGAAGGCCGATCTCGTCGTGTCGTCGTGGTTCTGCTCCGTCAATGCGCCCCTGTTCAACAAGCTGCGCAAGGAGAAGGGCCAGCGCTGGGTGAAGATCACCTATTTCCGCAACCTCGACCTGCTGCACACGCCGCAGGCGCGCTTCCCCGTGGAACTCGTCGGCGAGATCATCCGCGCGACCGCGCGCATGTATCCCAAGACCGAAGATTTCACGATGGCGTTCTCGGATCCGCGCGGCACGGACCTGCACATCAAGTTCAAGCCCGAGATGGTGAAGAACCTGCATCAGGGCAATCGCTGGCGCGGCAAGGACATCGCCGATGAACCGGGCTGCTACGTGCACTACCTGCCGACGCACGGCCCCAACATCTACGACCGCACCTGCTTCAAGCGCGAACCGGGCGCGCATGCCGACATGCAGGGCGTCGTCTATCCGCAATGGGCGGTCGGGTTCAAGAAGCCGTTCACCGAAAAGATCGGCATCGAATACAAGGACGATCTCGTCGTGAAGGTGCACGGCAAGTCGATCGAGGCGGAAATCCTGCGCGACATGCTGGTCGGCGTGAACGCGCACCTGCATGAACTCGGCTGCGGGTTCAATCCGAAATATCCGCGCTTCAAGGCCTATCCGGCGGGCTCCAATGCGCCCGGTTGCCTGCACTTCGGCACGGACAGCGACAAGCGCAGCGAATTCATGAACCGCATGGTGCCGCGCTGGGAAGAGCCGCACACACATCAGGATTGCGTCGCCTTCGACATGACCGTGAAGCTCGGAAACACGACGCTGATCGACAACGGCTTCCTGATGGCGCTGCGCGATCCGCAGGTCGTCGAAGCGGCGAGCAAGTATGGCGATCCGGTCGAACTGCTGGAAGCCTTCGTGGAATAGCACGCGACACAAGAAGAACGACGCACGGGAGGACGACATGAAAGCTGCAGGCCTTCTCGCGGCCTCTCTGCTTTGCGCCAGCGCAACGGCAGCCGCGGCGCAGACGCCTTTCTACCAGGGCAAGGTGCTCACGCTCCTGATCAACTACGGTGTCGGCGGCAACGCCGACACGGAGGCGCGCGTCTACCAGCGCCACCTCGCCCGGCACATCGCCGGCAAGCCCGACATCATCATCCAGAATGCGCCCGGCGCCGGCGGCTTCACCGCGATGAACATGCTGGGGCTTGGCATCAACATAAAGCCCGACGGACTGACGGCCGGGTATTTCACCACCAGCGCGATCGCGCCGCTGATCGACGACCCCGCGCTGCGGGTGCGGATGAACGACTTCGCGATTATCGGCGGCGCGCGCGGCTGGAACATGGTCTACGCGCGCAAGGACATCGTGCCGGGCGGGCTGCAGAAGCCCGAAGACTTCATCAAGGCGAAGGCGATCTATCTCGCGGGCTACAGCCGCGCCTCATCGCATGACACGCGCCTGCGCCTCGCGATGGAAATCTTCGGCCTGCCCTACACGGTCGTCACCGGCTTTCCGGGCACGGCGCAGATCAACAAGGCCATGCTGCAGAACGAGGTGAATCTCAGCGGCTCCTCGCTGCCCGGTTACATGACGCAAGTGATGCCGCAACTCATGCAGACCGGCGTCGGCGTCCCGCTGTTCCAGTATCCGGTCGTCGGCGCCGACGGAAAGCCGGCCGGCAATCCCGCGCTCGAAAAGTTCGGCATGGACTCGATGGACAAGGTCTACGAACGCGCGTTCGGCAAGCCGCCGTCCGGGCCGAAGTGGGACGCGCTCCTCCTGATGAGCGACATCGCCACGCAGATGCAGCGCGGCCTGATGCTGCCGAAGGCGGCGCCTCCCGCCGCGGTGGACGCCCTGCGCACCGCTTTCGACGAGTTGAGGAAAGATGCGGCCTTCATCGACGATTACAAGAAGGTCACCAGCGAAGAGCCCGATCTCGTGCCCGGCAAGGATCTCCTGCCGCTGTTCGAGCGCATCGACAAGGTCGATCCCGCCATCAAGAAAGTGCTGCGCGACTCGATCGGCAACGACTGATCGTCAGGGAGGAAAGCCATGTGGAAGAGCAGTCTCGCCGCCGTCTTTTGTCTCTCGGCGCTGTCCGCGCATGCCGAGCCCGTGGCTGATTTCTATCGCGCCAAGCAGCTGACGGTGATCGTCGGCTACGGACCCGGCGGCGGCTATGATCTCTACGCACGCCTCCTGGCGCGCCACATTTCGCGTCACATGCCCGGTGCGCCTGCGGCCATCGTGCAGAACATGCCGGGCGCCGGCAGCCTTCGCGCCGCCAACTTCATCTACAACACGGCGCCGCGCGACGGCACGGCCTTCGGCATCTTCGCCCGTAACGTGCCGCTCATGGGCCTGTCGGGCCACAATGCCGCCGTGCAGTTCGATCCGCGCAAGTTCAACTGGATCGGCTCGTCGTCGAGCTTCGCCGACGACGCCTATCTGATGTTCGCCCGCAAGGCGGCGACGCATGCGACGATCGATGCCGCACGTGATCCGAAGGGCGCGCCGATCATCCTCGGATCGACCGGCGAAGGATCGCCCGGCTACGATGTGCCGAACCTGCTGCGCGACGTGCTGAAGCTCAATCTGAAGATCATCTCGGGCTTTCCGGACGGCGGCTCGGTCAATCTCGCGGCCGACCGCGCGGAGGTCGACGGGCGCATGGTCGA